>JAKFUT010000336.1 GCA_021732565.1 Candidatus Obscuribacterales bacterium | reverse complement strand
GCCTGAGCCAAACCTCAATCTGTCTCTCAACATTGCACCGAGCCAGATAGCACCGGAATTGAAACGGTGGGACGAGAGACATGTTACGCCGGCACCGAAACGCGAATTCCCCCCGATGCCACCGCCAGTCGAGAACGAGAGCCATGTTACGCCGGCACCGAAACGCGAATTCCCCCCGATGCCACCCTCGGTCGAGAACGAGAGCCATGTTACGCCGGCACCGAAACGCGAATTGCCGCCGATGCCACCCTCGGTCGAGAACGTGAGCCATCCGACGCTGGCACCGAAACGCGAATTGCCGCCGCATCCACCGCCAGTCGAGAGCCAGAACCATGCTAGTCCGATACGAAGACTTGAATTTCTGTCGGTGCCCCCATCCGACGACAACAAAACTGCATCCGAATCTAAGTTTCCGCCAGGGGGAGAGATAGAACCAGCACGTGCGCGAGATCGACAGCTCAAGGAATTACTTAAACAATTAAGGCGAGGTCGATAGAGCGGCGGGACAGAGAATTAGCCGGCAATGTTACTTGTCGCGGTAACAGTTCGTGCCGACAACCTGACGTTTCAAAAGAGGAAAATGCCATGCTCAGAACTTGACACTGAGGATGTGCGACGCTTGGCTTTGCGCGAACGAACAAAATGCTAGCACCAAATTTGGTGCTTTTGAAATCATTCGTTCGCGCCACCTCACGAAGTTCGAATTATCAGTAATGAAAGTGTGGAGGACGGCGGAATCATGTACGAAGAATTAGATAGTACCTATGATCAAACTGAAGATGCAAAACATTCGAGCGAAAACTGTGCTGCGATGGATGAGATCATTGACACATGGCGGAGCGGAATGGGCGCACCAAAACCAAGGGAAGTAGCACAGCCGCCTCATCCCGGTGAAGTAACTCCCCGCAAAGCGGATAGGACAAAAGAGGACCATACAGAAAACCGATCTAGCGATACTCGCCGTGAACAGCTTCAGAAAGCCGTGGAGGCAGCTCTCAAGGAGCTAATCCATGCAGGTAAATTGTACGAGCAACCGATGGTGCAACAGAATGGAGATTCAGAGAAGACAATAAAGAAGGTGGAAATTGCCAATGGAAAAAATGATTTGTCGGATGAGATGGGAAAAGGCGCGACACTGGAGAGGGCGACACACTGGGACGAGCTCATCTTATCCAACGGCTACAAAATTCTTGTCGGAAAATACTCAGACGGCGCAGATGACTATATAGGCATACGAATCAAAAATCTCAATGGAAAGACTGCAAGCGAGGAGATAAAAATATCCTCCTCCGACAAACCTTTCGTCGCCATAAACGATGGGAAGAGCAAAACAATGATAAAGGTTTCCCGTACCGGCCACATCGAAGCCGTGCGCACAAATGGTATCACTTACAAGTTTGTATCGCCGGACCTTCCGCAATAATTTAGACTGATTTACCAGCAGCCAACTCCGATGTCGTCTCAACAACGAAGCATGCAATTGCAGAGTGGTTCACTGAACTTCCATTTGTTTTGAACCGTTGCGAAGAATTTTCGACGCCAGTCTCAATTTGGAAGATAACTTCAGACTCAATTCCAAATGATAGGCAATCTTGCAAGATCTCAATCGGCATTCCATGTTGTGAAACCAGCGAGCGCTGCGAACTAAGCTGACAAAGAGCGCTTCGTGCGTACCGACCGCTTTTGCAGCTCAGCCACTTTTTCAGTATCCATTGAGGCAAGTTCAACTGAACCTATAGCCTCATAACTAGCTGCTCGCATGGTGTAGGCTTTGAGCAAATCATCACTCAAGGAGTCACCGATCTGTTTGAAGGCAGGCAGCCAGAGCGAATCCCAAACCTTTATAGATCCACTCCACATCTCAATAAACTCCGTAAAGTCATCAATGGCTTTCTCGTGTTGCTGCTGTGCTGCAAATGCGAATCCTCGGATCATGAAGAGATATTGGCTTTTGCTGAAGGTCATCGCGAAAGTGCAAGCCTCTATGGAAGCATCAAACTTGCATTGGAGCAATAAGACACGAGCACGATATTCATGTGCTTCCTTGTTGAGGCTGTCGAGGCTTATGGCCTTGTCATAAGAGCGAAGTGCTTCATCGTAATCAGCCGTTTGCAGTTTCACATCACCGACAAGCCGATACACTTCTGCATTGTTGGGATTCAACTCAATCGCTCTGTCGCAGGCATCCAATGCGTTAGTGTGTTCGCAACTGTTCAGAAATGCTTCGGCTTTTCTGAAATAAATCGTTGACGTCGCTTCCTGTGTCAAGTCCTCTGCAACGGCGTTGAGCTGCTGTGCTGATAAGTCTTTGATATTTTTCGGAAAGAAAAGATGTAGTAGCCACTGGCTGGATGATAGTCCAAAAGGCCTGGCAGACTTAAGTCCCAGGTCTATCGTTTTGTCTGCTATTCGGCGGCAGTCAGCTTGCTTACCTCGGATCAGGAAAAGTTCATTGGCTGATTCATAGTCTTGTCGCGCCAAAAGAGGTAACTTTTGAAGCTTGTAGGCGTCGCCTCGAATTTCAAGAGCTTCAGCGGGCGTTTTGTGCAATTCAATCGCCCTGCTCACGTCGGCAATCGCTGGGAACGCCTGCCCAAGACTGACGTAGGTTTTAGCGCGTGTGCAAAAGGACTCGTAACAAGGATTCAGCTGTATCTCCAAATCATGCTTGGCGAGCGTATTGTCGTATGTTTCGCCTAATGATTGAAAGAATTTGCCGAGATCGTCTTTTTCTCCCTGCTCCAATTCAACTTTCTTTTTTGAGAAGTTGAAGAGCATGAGGAGCGTATTGAACGTGTCCAATGAAGCAGAGAAGAGCGCGTATGCCAAACTAAACTCGATGCCCTCTAGCAATGGAACAGGGGCTCTGAATTGGGGCATATATCGGGCAGCGATCACGAGAATGACCCAAATTCGCAGAGCCTGCCAAAGTGCACACTTTGCACTATTGGTGAATACGTGGCGGCAAGTTTCTTTTGAGAATCCTTGCAGGTACAACTTGTCTTTACTTGAATTCTGCTGCTGGCTTTCAAATTCCCGTAATTCGCTTTCCATAGAACGAGATGAGAAGCATCGCTTATAAAATTGGTTGATCGGAAAATTCAAAAGAACCGTGCAAATCAGTGCGCACCAGAACCACGCAGTAATAAAGACAACTTGAACGAAGCCGTCGAATGTCACCGGCAGAAGAATTGGCGCTGCCAAGAAGATGAATGTTGCTTGCAGGAGCAGCTTAACCGGAAGACTCCACATGCAATGTACAAACATTACGAAGAGCGATCGTGGATCAAAATGGCTAAGTGGATTTCTCATGATATGTAATATACACGACCCTGCTTGACATCTGCGTCTTGCTAATGCTTTTTAAACAATCGACTTCGGAAACCCGACGGTGTGCCTAACTTCTTTCGATATTGATCGCCTCCGACGCCGGTCCGAGAAATGTGGGATCACATTACACAACACAAAATTCGAAAGAATTCCAGTCATGCACAATGGGTATATAAACCTTCTAAAGCATGAGAGAGGTTCGGAATTGATAGTTCCTGACTGCGGCACTGTCCTAAACAACAAGTACAGTTTGAAGGCCGTCGTCGGAGCAGGGGCAGGAGGTACAGTGTTCCGGGCGCACCATTTGGAGCTAGATCGCATGGTCGCGTTAAAGGTACTGCATGCCGGCTCAGCCATCGACGACCGCCAGATGGCTCGCTTTCATAGAGAAGCACAAGTCCTGAGCAACCTCAACCACAAAAATATTTGCCGCTTTTATGAGTATGGTTTTTGGCGTGAACAGCATCCGTATTTCTGCATGGAATTTGTTGAGGGCCGCTCTCTGCAGATGGTAGTAGGCCAGGAGGATTTTTCGTTCAATGACCGCTTGAAGATCATGATAGAAGTAGCTAATGCTTTGACTTATGCTCATAAGAACGGATTTGTACATCGAGACTTAAAAATGAGCAACCTTATGCTTTGTGGTACTACTAACGATGCCAGAGAATGGGAAGCAAAAATTGTAGACTTCGGATTAGCCCGACTACTTCCCGGTGCTCTTGGCTTGGAACATCAACGCCTTACGATGGAGGGCTCCCCCTTAGGTTCTGTCGGATACATGAGTCCGGAGCAGTGTCAGGGCATTGAGAAGGCGGATGGTCGCTCTGATGTTTACTCCTTCGGGTGCATCTTGTATGAATTGTTCTCGGGGCGACCGGTCTTTACCGACAGTAATGCTGCAACGCTGATGTACAGGCATGTCTACGATACTCCGGAGTTGCCCTTTGGAAAAGACTCCCCGGATGAGATTGAGTGCGACTTCCAGACAATAATCATGAAGTGTTTGGAAAAGGATGCTGTAGACAGATTTCAATCTATGGGCGAAGTAGCAGACCAGCTACAAGAACTTGCACACAAGTCTCAGGCTCTGAAGGCGGACTCAGCGGCGCGGGCAGAGATAGCCACTCTAACCGGAAAGAACCGAACTCGGTCCAACTTACTTGTAACCGTCAGTGCACTGCTTGTGTTTTTCGTCTGCGTCGTTATCTGCGCGAAGTACCAGCAACAAAGTGTCGTAAGATTGCACTCCGCGCTGAAACAATTCAATCACGCAGTTAACTCCGGACAATGGGATTCAGCTGACCAATTGTTTCGCCGGGACGAAGAGCTGTTCGCATCACTTGGTACTAAGAATTTGGAAGCTGAGACCAGAAGGCTGGTGTCTCAATCATTGTGTAAATTCGGCGTATATCAGCAGGGCGAAGCCATTCTCAAGAATCTCCCGGATCAGCAGCGCCAACTAAAGCTCTCAGCCAGAGCACTGGCCTTCGGCATTGCTGTGCGCGATAAGTCTAATCAGCAGGACCCCGATGGCGAAAAATATTCTTTTTGCCTACTCAATGATTACGTTTGGACGGGGGCATGGTCAGAAGGCACCGAGCTCTCCAAAAGGATGCTCACGCATGCAGCAGAACTGCATGAATATGACATTCCAATACTTGCCCATTTAGCTACATGTTATCTTGCCGTGAAGAAAGACGATCTTGCACGAGACACCTACCTGCAGGCTCTGGAGAAGGTACAGCCGACGGATCTGGAAACTATCTCCCGGATTCACCAGGGGCTGGCAACATATTATGGCAATAGAGGTAATCTAAGTTTGGCGGAGCAGCACTATTTGTCGGCTGTCGGCGCCATCCCTTCGAATGTGCTACCTAAGGCGGAAATGCTAGCTTCTCTCTCTTACATTCAGGCCAGCCAGAAAAAAAACACCTTGGCTAAGGAATCGGGCGAAATGGCTTTGCGGTGTTTTGCTGCGAGCCGACAGAAAAACCCACTAGCGGAAGCTAGTTTCAGGGACTTCTACGATAAATTGGCGAAGCATTGACCGACCAGTTTTGTCACACAAGAATTTCAGGTTTTCCACAGACGACTTCGCAGCGATATCCGGTTTCGGGGATTACGCGATTAGCTTAGTGCGTTATGTTGTTGCAAGCGGTGCAACCGTTGTTGCTTTTGAGTCTGAAGGCTACCTGTCATGTCGGCATTTATCGGCGAATTTTCAGGACCATCACTACCTGGCGTAGGTGACCGGTGAACCGATAAAGCGCAAAGTGGGGGTTACGTTGCATGGCTAATAGAAATGGTTCTCAACAATGAAACATAGAGGAACTAATATGGAAGTCGTTCAGCTTGGCTCTGGTAACCAAACCAACTACGTTGCCGGTGCATCCCTTCCGGTGGTCGAATTAACCGCGGAATCCCGCGGTTTCTTCAACCGCATCCAACTACGATCGGCTGGTGGTTCAGATGCACTGGTGGACGTTATGGTTGAGGCGGAACATCGGTATGGCGGATTCGGCGACGTGAACGATTTGTTAGACGCATTTCTCTCCAACCAATAACCGGCCTGATAATCCTTTCGCTGTTGATTGCCGATCAACAAAGACAAATCGTGCTCGACTCGCTCGTTGACGTTTCGACCAAAATGACATAGGCACAGGCCTCCTGCAAACTGTTTAACGGCAAAAGTCGTTTGGTGAGCGAATTCATTGGAGGTCCCTATTCTAGACGCAAAAAATTACAATGGGACCTCTGTGCTCGCACCATAAGCGGTGTCATAACAAAACCAGAATGTCTTTAACAATCTCAAATATTCTGTGGTTTCACTGCAGAACGTCCGTAATTATTCTGCCTGTCAGTACTAATTCTGCTAAGGAACATACGATTTGGCACGTAACCCGGGGAATATTGTGGAGATACCAAGGAACAAGGCAGGAGTACTATGGCAGACAAGAAGACTGATTTAATTGACGAGCGAGATACAGAGAACGAAATTGATGCTGTTCTCTTGCCCTCACTGCAGCGAATAGACAGGGCTTTTTCTACCTCCGGCTTCGATCGAACGGCTGCATCGACTAGCTTCTACGGGGCTGATGGCAAGCAAATTAAGCTAGACAGTATACCTGAAACTGCGCCGATTATTAGCGTTAACCTGACACCGGAAGGCAATCGAGTTGTGGAAATTTTTGATTCGTCCACCAAGATTCCCGGGAAGCCAGTTGCTCGACAGGAATTCAGTTATACCAGGGACGGTGCGGTATCGACAGAACGACGGGTGCTCTACGACTTTCGCCGAGGAGCCGAACCGCGAACTATCTCACAAGTATCAGTAGATCGGTCCACCGGATTGATGACGATAAGTTTCCGAGCGGGCGATGATGAACAATTGGTTGAGCTTAACTGCAAGACCGGAAATGCGAGTCGATTTCAAATTAAGGGACCAGGAAAGGATTTGCAGTGCCTCTTCGACGGGGCTGGCAAAATGAGAACGCTCACCGTAAACGGTCGCGACGTCGAGGGCGAGCCGCTTCGGCAATTCACCAGGTCCATTCAAGATTCGTTGCGGGCACTACGTGAGGAACATGGAATTATAGATGACGGAGAAACTTCGCAAGTTCGTAACAGAAGGACGCCAGAGAAGATTCAACAGTTACTAGAATCCCTTAGGATAAGTGCTTCAGACAAAAAAGGGTCGGACGCGAATGAGGGAATGCCGACTTCCAAAAGGCTGCGCGAATTGCTGGCCACGGCCGCTCAATTTTCTAGTAAAGTCGATAAGGAAACCCTGTCAGACGACGCGGCCAAGTCGAATCTACTCATTCGCGACGCTGTTGCTCGCGATGCGACAGCGGACACTAGACGCCAAGCCATAGATTTTCTTGAATCGCAGCGTGCACGTCTTCGTTCAGAAGACAGACAAGTGCCTGCCATTGCTGAACTGGCCAAAGCACAATCAAGATTAGAAGCGTTTGATCAAGGTCTGCGAATTGAGAAAGCCTGTGTACGAGGAGAGGACCGGGACTCAAACAGACCAGAGGCAATAGCAATTCGAGCTCAGGCCGCAGCCCAAGAACTCGACAAATTGAAGCAGCTTGCCGTGGGTCCGCCACGCAATGAAGTGGCAAGGAATCTGATTGACGTACTGGGCGGAAAGAGAGACCTCGATGCGGATAAGCGTCACGATGCGAATATCGAAGAGCTGAACAGTCTCATCAAGCTGTTACGCTCGGACAGGGCTTTCTCCGAGCGGGCACAAGCAGTTGATAGCGTACGAAAGATCACTAACTCGGTTGTCCAAGCAGGTCTTGCCGAAACTCGAATTGATTCGATTCTGAAGAAGCTTGGTCCAGAAGCAAAGCCAGAGGACTACAAAGCAGTCAATCGGGAACTTCGCGAAGAAGCTGCGGCAAATCTAAAGGAAGGGAATCGCTTTGGTTATGCAGTCGCGTTGGACCGGCTGCGTTGGAATACGGCGAGTTGGCTAAGCAGTGCATTGACTTCTTTGGAGCCTGCAGATCCCGAGGCGCCGATTAAGGCTCAGAACCTCGTTCGATTTCTAGCACGAGAATCTGATCGAGGCAATCGATATGCACATGAGATGCTTAATAGAATTATTGCCAACGGTGGTGACAAAGAGCAAATAACCAGCCTTGCAAGTCTACAAGCGCACGACAAACCTTCCTTCCCGAACATTGATTTAGAAAAACAGCCTGAAGTCCGGCGAGCCGCGCAACATGTTGCCATCGAACAGTTGCAGCAGGAAATGAAAGCGCTGCCGACGTTAGGCAAATCCGACGCTCTGGCTCTGGTGATAGCAGCAGCAAAGCTTGCAAGCTCACAGCAATCAGATCCGAAATTGAAAGAACAAGTAGACGCTACGATCCAAATGGCGCTTCGAAGTGAGCCGGTCATATTGAACGGACAGAGTTATGACGCAAGGCTACATGTGGTGTCGGCCATGATGCAACTGATGAAAGATCGCATTCCGGGACACGAAAAATTCGTCAATGATTACATCCGATTTGGTAGCCCTGACCAACAAGGGAGCGAATTCTTTCTCACACGCGCCAACGAAGGAGATACAATTGCAATAAGAATAGTGGCTGGCATTGCCGATAGCAACTTTCAATCTGGTGACAAGCGATTTGCCGCTGTTGCATTCGACTGGATCCAGCAATACGCGAAGTCAAACGACAACCGCGAAAAGATCATGAATATCTTGCTCGATGCAAGCGAGGCAGGCAACATTCGCGCGTTAGAAACGCTAGCAAGCATTGGTGCCGGAGGAGTGCCGGATTCAATCAGAGAGCGCGTATTCAAGGGGCTTGCATCGGATAACCCGGACAAGCGATTAGCCGCCGCACGTGAGTTCACAGGTTTAGCCAGTGGTTGGACACAAAAAGATATGTCCGTCTCGGGTGCGCATATGTCTGCAGAACTGCTGCAGGCAATAGAGGAAGCCCCACGCTCTGCCTGGTCGCATAAAGCTACGCTGCAAGCGGAATTACTTAAGTCGATCAAGGCACCCCAACAAGAAGTACTGGATGAAAAGCGAACACAATTAGTATTGGCTCTCGCAATCGTAAGCGGTAAAGATGCACTTACCACTTTGGAAAAGAACGGAGTAAAAATAGAAGACAAAGGAGCTTTGATTACGGACGTACACGCCCGCAAATTAAGGCTCATTGCAGAAATCACCACGGCCGCCGATGGCAACATTGTTCTTCAGGATAAGACTGGCCGAATAGTCAAAATCATCCATCCAGAGGGTGATATCAGTCGACTGAAATACGAACCGGGCAAGAATGATCCCGCAGTCTCTGCGGAGAAGCTGGGGACGAATGGAAGAGTTCATACAATCTGTCAGAGCGAAGTCGTCACTTCCACTGCGGAGCAGGTGGATCTGGTCAAGGCGATGCTCATGAGCAAGGAGCGCTACGACAGCTATAGTTCGCTCTCACAAGAAACCCGAGACAAGCTGTTAAAGAGCGCAATGGAAGGTTTTGTCCGTAAGATAGATCGCTGGTCGGACGAAAGCATAAAGAAACTTACAGACCTAGTCGAGCCTGAGCAAAAGCAAGCACTTTTCCGCCAGCTTGAGGAATTTCGCCGGCGCAATTATTTAGGTTCAGATCTACGTACGATTGAAAGCACGCGCTTCGATAAACAAGGTCGGATCGTTGAATTGTATTCGGGTGAAGACGGCAAAGTTGGTTTTCAATTCACATACGCCAGTGGCGATAAAACGAGTCCATCTTCTGTCAAGATTAGCGGGTTGAAAGAAATCACCCGAGCAGGCGATAAGGTCGTTATAGATGCAAAAGCACGCGCTGTGACTGTAATTAGCAGCGACGGTGACGGTGACGGTCGAAGAATCACTCACTCCACCTACTATGTCGATGGTCGGTTTACATCCACAGACTTCACTGCAAACGGATTACAAATCGAGCAGCGCTCCGGACGAATTGATAGACCCGGGTCACTACACATTACAGAGAGTATTCGATTTCGGCATTCAGACCAACAAGGTCGTCCTTCCAATAATCAGGATCACATAGCCCATGTATCAGCCGAAACATTAGATACTAACGGGCGGGTAATCCGCAGAGAAGAATACCAGGGGTTGGGAGATCTCGCCGATAAGCGGCCCTTCATTCGCGATAACATCACATATGATACGAGGAACAACACTGAAATCCACACGCTGGTAAATCTATCTATCCCTGATAAACCCATTGAGTTCGCAAAAAGTACAAAACAAATTAATCGAAACGGAATTAGCGTCGAATCGAATTTCACGGTAGACGGAACCGGAATCTCACAATCGGCTACCTTCGATATCAACGGCAATCTTCGCACGCTCAGACGAACCGAGGAGACTCTCAACAAAGATGGTAGTCCAGCAGGCGACAAGAAGACCTTTGAATATCAAATTCGGCTTGGCAAGATCGAAGGCGTAGCAGTAAGGGGTGCCAACCGAGAAAAACTCAATCTTTCCAAGGAAAAGATTGAGGAAGCACTAACAGGCGCTGCGAAAGTCACTCATTGGATTCGAGAACATCACAACATCGAGGCGTTCACTGTCAGCGATCTGATTTTGAACGAACATCGCGAAGGCAAACAACCGAACGGAACCCTTGTATTCAAAAGAGACGGGAACCTCGAACAAGCCCGTGTTGAGAATGGAATAATTCTTGCCGCTGATGGCAAAAACATTGGCACACTGCAAGATTCGGGCGAATTTGGGCTCTTCGCCGATGGTTGGCGTAGCGGACGAATTCAAAATGGAGAAGGAATCGCGTTTCATGGTTCGGGCTCCGACGGGCGCCGACTAAACCTGGTTTCAAGTGACAGCACCAAAGGGTTCACCGGTGTTCTTGTTAGCCCCGCCGGCAACACCATGCACACCGTAATTGGCGGCAACATTTATGACAGGGAGGGCAAGTTTCTCGGACGATGGAACAGTCAAAGTAAAATTCCCGAAGGGGAAACTGACGAACAACAAACCACACGCATTTCTAATGAAACCACCCATGACAATTTCGTGCAGCTAGAGGCAGGTGGAACGGGTGAGTACGTTAACTCCAAGTTTGCTCATTGGAGTTTTCACGGCAGAGAAAATGACAAGCCTCGATTGATCGTATTGGACGGTCACGCATCTACCGGCACGATATTCTTGCGCAATGCAGACGGAAAGCCGGAGAAGTATGAAATTCGCGCAGGAATGCTTATTGATCCAAGGACCCGCGAACAAGTCGGGATATTCCACTCACCCCAAAGAATTGGTTCGGAGGAAAAACTAGCCGGTGGTGCTATTCAGCTGATAAAGAATGGCTTGTTACAGGAACCCGTTGCACTAAGTGACTTCCACGGCGCGGTTTTCGACTTGATGCAACCCGCCGATAGCGGCGTAGTACTGGGTGCCATGAGAGGTGTGGTGCTTGGCCGCGCCGGTGCCGACGGTAGGCCGGCTGCCGGCAGTATCGGATTACTGAGCATTGAGCAAGTGACTACGGTTGACAAAGCCTTTTTGAATAGTCGAATGACAGCAGCTGCACTCAGACTAGATCCTTCATCAGTGGTGGCGATCGATATCGAGAAAGTCGTCCAAGGAAAAGGATGGCAGAAGGATGTACCTGTTGATGATTCAGAGATCGTGCGAGCACGCAATCGCGACAACCACACAAAAATCAATCGCATGTTGGAAACAGGAGAAATTGACACGGACGACTTGCAGCGTTGTTTTCGAGAAAGGAGCAAGTCATTAGAATTGATCGACTTGGCATTAGAACGGCGACGCCTTAATCAAGAAAGAGCAACACTGGAAGCTCTCCCCCCGGATACAAAGAAAATCTCGGGAAAAATTATTGTTCCTGAATTCGATTCGACCGGCAAGGCTACATCAATGTCGGAGTTCACTATTAAAGCTGGAAATCTGCTGGATTCGAAGGGAAAACTTGCAGGATATCTGGAAGACTCTACCGGTAGGTTGATAATGCTTGACTCTAAAACCGGCAAGCCCGAGACAAAACACATGATGGATTTCAGAGGTGCAAATTGGCACTTGCAATTCAAAGATGGTGAAGAGCTAAGGGATGTCTGCTGGGTATCCCTTGGCACGGGGAGAGGCATTGTTAGCCTTCAGCAGCTGTCCTTGCAGGGTAGCAAGGAAACAGAGTATGCCGAGCATTTTTATCAAAAGTCCAAGACAAACGCGAGTAAAGACGCACGCGAGGAAACGAGTCAGAGAGGCAAAAGATACGACGCTTATCTCAATGGCATTCAAAGAAACGGTATACAAAACATAACGCAGCTAGAGTATCTAACCACTTCCCCCAAAGATCTAGTTTTGTCAAAGAACCTGAATGTGCATGAGGAGGATATCTTCTCGAAGGTGCGTCACATTATGGAGGAGATTAGGCAGATAAAGCCTCCTGATCTAAGTGGCGATAAAATCAAACAAACAAATGGACAAATGAGACTGGGCAATGATCTGTACGTTATTAAGAACGGAGATCTCTTTCTCGCGAAGCCGAAGCCGGATCGCCACGGTGTACCTGAGCTCGATAAGCAGGGGAAGCTGATTGGGGAGGGAGTGGCGGTAGGCAAACTCAATTCCAACTATACCGTCGAACTGGCAGGCGGTGGAACGATATTTTTATCGAATGAAGATCGAGTATTAATCGAATTACGAGTGGGTTCAGCACGTACCGAGTACGTTGTTGGTCTCGGCACGGAGAAGTTCCTTCCTGGTCATGGAATGATGACACAAGGGGGGCTCGTCAATACAAAGCAGCTGCTAAAGCTGTGCGATGACTCGACTAGCCAAGCCTGGAATGCAGTAGATAAATACTATGACGATCGGCCGTATCTCACAGGTGGAGCAGGCAACTATTTCATGGGAGATGTCGAAGGTAAAATGGCTTATATCGCCAGGATGACCTTTCGTTATCAGCGTGATCTTCATGTAGCCACAGAGAAGATTATTCGCAACGGTTTCAATCCCTCAGAGATTGGTAACAGACAATGGGACGCTTATGCGCGTTCAACTCAAATCCGATTGCTCGTCGCCAAATCGACTGCGGATGATGTGAGTGGGATCGCGGCTCAAGCCAGCGGGGTGCAGAAACAACTCAACGAAGCGACCGCCACAGTTTTGATTTGTGGAGCAACAGCGCCCATCGGTGGTGTCTTTGGTGCTTTTGTGAACGCAGGAAAAATGAGCAGGACCTTTGCTGTTAGCGGTCGGCTTCTTACCAGCGGTGCCGTCGGTGCGGGGATATCCTCAACGGTGCGTGCGTCGGATAGTAGTAATGCCTGGAGCAACGGGGCAGGAGGCGCTCTTGAAGGGCTCACGATGCAAGGGGGAGCTCTATTTACCGAACTGAACGGACTTGGTCATCTTAAGGATATTCGGCGCTTAGTTAGAGAAACCACCGTGATGACAAAAGCCGAACAGGCGCTAATGCGTACTTCGCTTGGTAGACTGGCGCAGCTTGGAGTGAGTACTCCAACCCTATATGCGGCCAACGGAGCGTTGCGCGTAGTTGATGCAGTGATGGTCACGGGCGGCCTGCATTTGGCTACTGCCGTTCGAGAGAACGACAGTTCCGGATTGACCGGGCAAAGTCTTTTTGAAGGCTCATTGGCTCTGCTGTTAGGTAATATTGCGGGTAGCTATGCCGATAAGCTCGCCAATAGGGCTGGTCTAGCTCAAGGCGGACTGCTAAGGGGCACCATTCATAGTACTACCGCGGGATCGGCAAATGCAGCCTTCGCTACCCTGCCTCAAGCTGAGAGAGCTGAACGGGAGCGAGTTGCGAAATTGCTTGGAGTGGATCCGACTGTTGTAGGTTCCGATATGCTTGATTGGAGGGAAATCGCCCGCCATGTCGGCGAAGGCGGTTTGCATGGCGGGCTAATTGGTGCGGGAAGCAGCGTCTTTGGACATCTGATGAATTCAGTCGCCCGGCCGCTAGAGGAACATTTGCACAGAGCACAGGAGAAGCAACGGATACTCAAACATCTGGTTGAGGTTATTGGCACATCGGAAACAAATTCAACTAAATTAGACGCAGAATTCAGCAAAATACTTCAGAACGCTAGCCCCCAAGATCAGGCCATCCTCAAGACAATTGTAGGTAAAGAACTTGCTAAAGAGAATTACGCCGGTGCCAGAGAGCTTTTAAACCTTGCCGGGGTCTACATGGAGAAGTGTGCTTCCGGAGAAATGAGTCCCGAGCAGCTGTCCCGCGTAATGAACTTGCCAGAAGATGTTAGAAAAGCAGTGGTCGATCCGATCGTAGGTGGCAAGCTCGTATATAGAGAAATGTTGTTGGAAGCGAGTCTTGAGGTAGCCGATCGCTACTCAAAAGCGCGATTAAACCAAAATGACTTTCAGGCACTCGTTGAGCTAGGTCCACATCTTCGCCAAGTAGTAGACGGTGTAGCACGCGCTGGTGGTAGCAGAACCGATATCATTCAAGCGATCGAGAGAGCGAAGCTCTTGCGAGCCAATATGGATGAATTCAACCCGCTTGTTCGCGGGCTAAAAGAATGGACCGGGGGGTGGAGCGACGCTGCTTCTGCGCAGTCGAGAGAAAACGCGCTAAACGCCTTGATGATTCGTATTTCAAAAGCGATGAATCAAAATGGAATGAACGAATTTCCACCGCCGCGTATTCGCGTTGTAGAGAATCTACAAAATCGAGCTGAATACGATCCGTCGAGCGCAGAGATCCGCCTGCGTGCCCAAGATGTCCTTAGTGCGAAGAACCCGGGGGACCTGATCGAAATTTTTTCGCACGAAGCGGTGCATCATTATCAAACCTCTTTCTCTGCGAAAATTATAATCCTCGACGAAATGGGAAAAATGCCGTCTGCTCCAGACGCCCAAGCCCACTACCTGAAGAAAGCTCAGCAGCGGTATGGAGAGTTAAGTGGTTACGAATTGGAATTTCACACATTACAAAAAATCCTCAGTTCCAAATCGGAGCCTGTTGCCTCGCGTGAAGATCTGGTCAAAGCTCTGGAGATTGCTAAATCAAAACGCATCTGGGCGGACATGTCGCAGGAGGTTCGCAGGAACGCCGATGCGCTGGAGACTATACGCCAACTAAGCAGTTCGATTAGAGACGGAAATTCGGATCAGATTACCACTTTGCTCAAGGATCCACTTGCGAAAGGGCTGATCGACCAAAGCTCTACCCCGATCAAAGAGTTGATAGATAAGATCAATCGCGATCCGGAATCCCTATCGCCGGAGGAAACAAAATCACTGAGAGGTTATCTAAAACAACAATTTGATTCGGAAGTCGTCATTCAAAAAGACCTGAGGCTTCGCTACATGTCACTACCCCATGAGGCCCGGGCCCACGAGGTAGGACATCGAATACGTCGTGAACTAGGACTTGCAGAAAATCGGGGCGCTCAGGCAGATTCTCCACACGAGGTAGGCGTAAGAGCCAGAGAAGGAGCACCTGTAGTTGAACCGGAGGCATTGAGTTTCGACCCGGTCTCACGAAATCGTCTGGCGCCAATCGAGGGTCAACTTCGCCAAATAGACAGAGTGCTGGACAGGGCACCGTCTGCCAAGCGAGAGCCTCTGAAATCAGCCATGCGTGAATTGCTGAAGGACATACCGCCCGACAAATTCGAAGCGTATGCCGACAAATTGGTTAAGCTCTCGAATCAGGCCAACTTTGCAGATAGAATGCAGTTGATCAAAGACATACTCGACAGGAGCGCTCCAAAGATAGAGGGACAGAAGCTCGCGGTTACACAACATCCGATAGAGCTTTTGATTGACGAGACCGTCAAGATTGAGACGATTCAAGTCTATAACAACCTTACAAGAACTACGGCACACCTCTCGGCTGACGTTCGTGCTGCTTTTGGATTGGACGCAATGCTGCGGTCCAACAATGTTAAAGAATTGTCGGCAGACTTCCCGAAGGCAGCGAAATATGAGAGAGCGTATCCGCGTGTAATTTCAGGAACTCAACTTGCAGAAATCGGCAATTTGGGAAAGGAGTACCGCCAAGCATTTCTGGACACCTTAATTGATAGACCGGGCCTTACGAGAGCGGCTGTGAAGTCAGCCATCGAGACTGCGCAGATCTTTAAAAAGTTGATAGACGGCAAGCAAATTCACTCTGGCACGTTAACTTTTGAATTTAGACCAGGGATTGATTCACTCGTCAGAGAAATAGGACCGAAAGTCCTGGGCAAATCGGTGCCGATCGAAGAGCTTCAAGAAAGACTGCTCCAGCGCGTAGAGAACCTGGAAGAGTTCGTCGGCAAGGATACTGCAAGACATGCCAAACTGACACTCTTGAATGATCTACGAGCACTCGACCCTCAAGTGTACAAAGCGCTGATCGACCCGCTCCTTTCCCGTAAGTTCGACCGACCAGCTCTCGACCGAGTATTAGAGAGAGCCGGATCGTATGAGAAGCTCCTCAAAGATCAGCCTTCGACTGCTTCCGATTTGCTCAAACTTGATCCCGCGGTAAGAAGTGCATTCATTGATCCTCTAATGGTTCCTGCAGCAAATGAAGCTGTGCTTAAGGACCTGAACAGCATGATCAAATCCAGCGCAGACGGAGGCAAGGCGCTTGCTGAATCTTGGAGAGCGCTGACACCTGCAGAACGGGACGGTGCAAACGGTCTTTTACAACGACTTAAGAGCGGCAAAGTAAGTGCAGACCAACTGTCCGCTATCGCACAGTCGCCCGTTCCGCTCAGGGAAAGTCTCAGCAAACTATTCGGCAAAGATCTGAAAAAACCCGGAGTACTGGTTGATAGCGGCAGTGAAGTCGTGCGTGATCTGGTCAAAGCTCTATTAGTCTCCGGCGAAACTACCAGCGCAGGACAAGCCCAAGTAATCGAGCAATACGCCAGGGATATCGCAAGTAAAACACCAGGTCCTTCTAAACAGCAATGGGTTGCCGTTGCCGAGGCAGTCGCCAAAGGAGATGCACATGCAGAGCGCATAGTTAAAGCTGCGCTAAGTCATGGTCAAGATTTGATGAAGACTGCCATGTCACTTACTCCTTCGGAGTTCGGGAAAGTTCGGAGCCACGAAGCTATGGCGAAGATTCTGGACACCGCCCTACAATCCGACGGCTCTTATAAACAGTTTCAGGCACTGGGTAACAAGTCTGCTGAAAATCAATTCGCCAGAGGCTTGCTGAAGTACTTAACCGAGAACGGTTTGCCACCAAAAGACAGTGCACTGAGACCGCAGATGGTCGAGAAATGGACGTCGGTAATGAAGGAGTTGGCAACCAGCGGCTCTCTCGACTCAGCGATACAAGGATATTTGCATCTTCTGAGCCAAGTCGATGCAAAGGATCTGGCGCAAGCCTCCTCTGAGACTATTCGAGGACTGGTCCATAACTTCCAACGAGGTGCAGCCGACATGCCTGCAGAGGAGCGAGTGATAGTGCTTCAGAAATTGCTTGAGACCACCACAAGAGCACAGGACTCCGCTGTACGAGCCGACTTGGCAAGTGCTATAGCCAGACAGACAACCATAGCGGATTTGAAAGAGTTCAATCGGACACAGCATGAACAGTTCAAGAAGGTCGCAACTGAACACCTGGAAGGACTAGAACAAAAAACTCGCGTGGCGGGTGAACGAAAGACGACTGAGTTCATAAATGAAATTGTGAATCGCCTGTTTCCGGAGGGGATTGACCGAGCAAGTGCTGACAAGCTTTTTGGTGGGCTCAGGCCGCAGCAACGGGCAAAATTGCTGGAAGGACGAGACCTGTATTTATCTCAGTGCGGTATGAGAGAAGTGTTTGCTCATGCAACCGATGAAATTCAAGATGCAATCAGAATAGAAAAGGCAGACGGATTTGCCGGTAGTTTCCACAACAAACTGGTCAGACGCGTTACGGCAGTTTGCACCACGGAGGAAGGACGTGCACTAGCCTATGTTTTTCGCAAAGCCACAGGAATAGAGGTGGACATAAAGACCCCATCAGAGATAGTGGAAGGAGAAAAGGCGGTTCTATTTGAAAAGTCTTCCAACATCAAGGGAGATGAAAACAATAGCCTGATTTCTCTGAGACACCAAAAGCGGCTGATCGAGCCGGTTCACTTCAAAGAATTCTCGGCTGGGTTGAACATGTTCGACATGGCCGTTTCGAACGTAAATCCGGAACACATACGCGGTCGAATTCGTGAGTTACTTAAATTAAAACCGGATGAATCTATACCGCAAAATGGAAAGATTGACGATGCAGAATTTGCGAAGATCAATCGTGCGGTGCAGCAGGCAAGAGAAGATGGACTTTCGCGCGCTCTTGCCCACTTTTCAAAACACAGCGACGCCGCTCGTGCGCTTTCCCGAGCTGTCAATGCGATGCGAGTCGTTAACAATATGGATTTTGCCGAAGGAATGCAACAGGTACATCAAAAGCTTGTGCCGGGTCACAAACCGGGGACGCCTCTGCCGGAGCACGTTATTTTTGTGGATATCTCCCGCAATAAATCCGGGGCTGTAGACTTAGCTGACAGCTCGCACCTGGCGATCCATATGTACAGGCTCGCTAATGGATTGAGCGCAAGCGCCTATGATAAACATTTTGTATCCAAAGCGGAAGCAGCAGTGCTAATGAAGACCGCAGCAACAAAGGGAAAGCGCCTGGAGGTGATGGCCGTTAACGATTGCTCCGGATCTGGAGGCGAGATGTCTATCATTGTTGGTGAACTCGCTAAGTTAAGACCAGCCGGGAGCAATATCAGCATCAAAGTTGGCGTAGTGTTGGGCTCGGAGGAAGGCATCGCAAAGATATCGATCGGGAAGCCGAAGGCAGATGAACCACACCGAAAGATCACGCTGTCAGACAAAATAGAGGTCGTCAGTGGTTTCGCTCCACTAAAAGACTTTGTGAAACTGGTTGAGCGAACTTTACCCGGTAACTCAGTGGAATTCGTCGCATCATTGGAGAAGCTTGCCTACAAAGCTGGCGGTGTGCGGCCAACAGGGTTCACTTTCGAGTACATGTTTCCTAATACAACATCCACCCCTCTGACGGAACTCCTTGATGCTATGGGAATACGAGGAGCCGCCAGCGGCTCCAGAGTCGAAACGTTTCCCAAGACGGAGGGTCCACCTTTTTCCAAGAAAGAGGCAAGAACCGATATGCGAAATTTTTCACAAGTTGATGAACACCTTCTGCGCGGTGGAAATATTGGAAGCGAAGATGCGTTGCAAGTCATCAAGGATCGAGGCGTAAAGCTAATCATTGATATGACAAATGAGGGAAATTCAATCGAGAGATCAAACGCCGAAAAATACGGGCTCAAGTATGTTCACATGCGCGTCGATGCAAGCGGGAATAACCCGGAACAACTGACTAATGTACTGAAAGCCATTAACGCAGAACAAGGCAAGGTCTTCGTTCATTGCACCAATGGCACAGACCGCACGGGTGCAATCGTGGCGATTTATCGACAACTGAAAAATGGTTGGAACGACCAGCATGCTTTGCATGAGATGCACGCATTTGGCTGGCGTGGTGAAACTCCGGCTAATGCGAGATTTGGTCAATACGCGGTGAACCCCAAAGAACTCCGGTGATAATGACCAAAACAGCCTATGCTGCCAACTTGACCTTCGGTATCTCCTTAGTGAAAGCTGCATACTGCCTCAGCAATATCGCCCTGGCGGCCTCTTTGTCCGGTGCCCGGGTGGCATCAAGCCCTGCTTTGAAAAACGCCTCTGCTTTTTCGGGTTGATTCTGCTGTCTGTGATACTGCCACATTTCCTTTACCAATTGCTCGTACGCAGGCGAAGCAGTTCCTGATTTTTCAGCAGTTGCTCTCAATGCCGCATCAAGCGACGCCTCGGCTTTGATTCTAGCTGCTCTCTTCCTGTTCTCGGGCGTGATTGCGAGATCTTTCCAATCCTTCATGAATCGCTGATTCTTATATGTCACGCAATCCTTATCTCTAACAGCTGCGAGGTCGATTTCGATGGTGGCGGCCAGCTGTTCGAGATGTCTCTGGAGAGCTATGCCGGGCTTATAAATCACTAAGGTCAAAGAGAATACATCAAACCGATGTTGGATACGATCAGTCACCAGTCGATCTTGCTGTTCGTCAATGGACTTATTGAGGGCTTGCTTAGCAGACTGAAGCTGCACTTCTGCTATTCTCCTGGAAGATCCGAGTTCTGCTGCTTGCCGAACCATAAATTCATAGGCCTGATGATAGCAAGTCGCCGATATCGCCACCCGGTGGTGCCCAAGCTCACTGTAGATAGTGGCAAGAGTATGGTTACAGTCAATTCTGCCCTGGCTCCCTGCAGGGTAATAGACACCAGCCAGAGCGTCACTTACGCTGGCAAGGCCGATTGCTCGCTGCAGATTCTCAACCTTTCCCTGTCCATCTACTGTGATTCTCTTAGCTGAAAACGTTGCGTATCCGTTAAATGCCATTAGGAGCGCTGGAACAGCACCCGTGTGCTGAAAACTATGGGTTAGTCGCTTGCACATCTCCTGAACATTTTTGTGGGCAGCACAATGTTTATAGTTGCTCGACTTTGCGGCGGCCTCTAAATTTTTGAGTTCGTCTTCTTTTACTCCAAAAGCCAACAACGACATCTTGTAGATTCGTTCTGCATTGTTCGATTCTACTTTGTCACCGCTTTTCAGATTGGCAATGAGAGCCAGTCCTTCACCATAGCGATGCATGGCTTCCTGAAGTTCGCGGGCTTTCGCGGATGACTGCGCCTCGCGAGAATTTAGATTTTTCTCGATGTATTCATTTGCCTCGCGCATCATTAGTTCAGGAGATCTTCCGACAAAATCTCGGGCCGTCTTACCTTGCGCTGCCGCGAACTTATCAATTACATCTGTTCGCAATCCCTCAAGAGATCCCTCTGAGCATCCCATCTGCGAACCATACAATAGCTTGACTGCATCTTGTCTTATCGCTCTATCTCCTGCAGTTAGAGCAAGTTCGAGAAGCTGTTGTTGTGCCATTTCGCAATCTTCCTTACTCTGGAAAAGAGCATGAAGTGCCGCCATTCTCACTCGATCATCGTACTTCTCATCAGTTAGTTCCTGCAGCCTCTTGCGGCGAACATCGTCGGTTTGCAGCGGCAAGCCTTTGGTCGCCATAATGATGCGTTGCACAGCGTCATGCACATCTTCATCGTATGCATCGGTATTGCCTTCTTTGCCCTTTTCCAAAGTTTGAAAGTTCTTAGGCAGGAATTCGTTCAAAGTTCTTTCGTTGCCCTGCTGCGCGCGGATCCGATCCGATTCGGCTAATACGCTGACCCACTGTCGCTCGAACATCTCTTGCGCACGCAGTCTAAGTCGCGCGGGCATTTGATCGTTCTCGGCGCGAGCCACGACTGCAGTGCGCATACCTGAATAAGCATCGCTATATGTCTCGAATGAAGCTTTTCCATGCTTATCGAGCAGTGCGATCATCGCGATTGTAGCCTCTAGCTTATCGTTCTTTACCTCTCTACAGCTCTTCACCATGTCGCCTATGACTTTAAGAATGTCTCGCTTGGCCTCGGGCGCGGTTCCCGGATTAGACAGTAGTCTGTCCAATCCGTCTACTAAAATCGTACGACTCATATCGGATGTTTTGGCATCGCTCATCAGAGCTCGCAGCATCTCGTCCTTCAATAGAGACAGATTCACATTCTTGAAACTTCCAGCGCACAAATCTCTCATCCTTTCAGCAATTCTGCGCTCAGTGTCCGGCCAGGGATCGGTGCTGTACACTTTCAGATTTTGGGTGCTCCACCTGGCCAGATTAGTACGTATCCGGATCTCTGAGTACTCAAAATCACGCATATTAGGGTTTACTGTTTCACGGTCGTAACTGTCTCTGTGCCGATAAAAGGCCGGTCCCATTCGGGAACCGTTACGAACAAGGCTGCCCAAGGCAAGAATTGCGGCATCTCTTTCGGGTACCGTTTTCTCTCCAACCTTTACAATTCCGGAACCCGGTAACATGGCAGCTTGAGCCAGATCGTCCACGCCCTTGTTGAATGCTGCTACCGCTCGATTCTGAGCGAAAAGTTCAAATGCAATTAGATTATCCCGCCAGCCGTCTTTGATCCAATCATCAATCCAACCGGAATTTATCCAACCAACAGCGTCATCCCAGAGATTTCCCAATCGTTGATTACCATCTTTGAACGTCTTGAATAATTCATCGTTGGCATTTATATAGCTGAAGACATCTTTACTCCCGTTTGGTCCGCCTTCACCATACAGCTTCCGGTGTCGCTCCTTCACCATCGCATCAATATCAGCCGGCTTAAATTCCTGTTTGTTTTGCTCTACTTTCGCGTCCACCACGTCTTGGCCGGCGCGTTGAGAGCGGCGATCTCTGATACTGCCGGTGGGGTCGTAATATCGAGCCATTCTTTCTTTTACGGCAGGATCCGGCTCTGGCACTGCCAATGGTGCAAGGATTCCCCTGCGCTCTTTGTTTCTCGGAAGAAGTGTTTCTATGGCATCAACGGCAGCTCGACGCACCAGCGGCGAAGGCTCTGTTTTTGCATCCACTGCTTTCGTCAGTATATGAACCTGCGTCTTTGCTCTGATACCGATGTCGCCGATGGCCTTCACAGCAGCGGCACGCACTTCCTCAACAGGTTCTGATTGGATGTCGGCTCTAGCGAGCAGTTTAGCCGTGAATTGACCTTTCATTACGCGGTCGTCAGTACCCTGTAACAAGGCACAGCTGGCATCAATGAATTTGAGTCGGGCCCTGGCTGCTTCCAGTTGCTGCCCCGGTTCAAGTTCTCCAGAAGGAATATCCAAATTATTGAGAGCGCCAATAACAAGCTTTTGCACCCATTTTCCTTCAGGGTCCGCCTGTACGAGAGCTTCAAGTGGAGAACCACCGAGACCGTCGCCCTTCATCAATGCTTCCAGCGCCCTTGCAGCTATTTCCGGCTGTTTTTTCATTGCCAGGCACTGCTGCAAGTTTCCCACCGACTCTTTGTCGATCTTAGCCGGGTCAGGCACCATTGAGAGTCGCATATTCATCTCAGCAGCAATCATCTTGCGCTCCCAGCCAGCCTTATCGGTGGGTTTGGAGTTCGCATCTTTTTCAAGGAGCTTTTGCAGCTCGTCAGCTTTGATGCCCGGCGGCTCCTTCAAAAAGAAATCTCTAATCCGGTCTCTATCCGTGTTGTCCAAATTCTCTTTCTTTAGCAAAGTAAGACACAACAACGCAGTGGCTTTGACGTCCTTGTCGGCAGCCTCCACTGCGATCTTTTCCAGTCGCTTGATCAGTTGTTCGGAGTTGAGACCGGCGGTAAGGCCTTTTGCTACGAATTGCTCGGAGCGATTAAATGGTCCTTCGCGCAGCTTCTCTTCAACTTTGAGACGGCTAATCAGTCCTGCGATATCCGCAATGGCCCGATTGCGTTCTTCCATAGTAACGCCCTGCTTGCCCTCGATTCTGGAAAGCAACAAATCGGCCAGTTGTTCGCCCGACACCAGCCCGTTCTCATGTAGAGCTGCAGCCCTTTCTGTGCGTACTCTCGGGTCCCTCTGTTCTTGCAGGTCTTCCCGAAGCAACTTCACCAGCTCTTCCGAAGTGAGTTTTTGCTCTATCTCAAGCGGACCTTTCTTTACTGGAAGTATCAGCTCTTTGACGCGAATCAGTTCCGTAAATGCAGGAACCGTTACTTTCCTTACCGCAACTTCTTCCGTCCATGATCCATCAGGTTTGCGCCCAAGAACGAGAATGGCAAGCGCAGCTACTTTCCTCACATTAATAGCGAATTTTTCTTTGTCTCCCTGAGCCTTTTCGGTCAGTTGCATTTCTGAGAGCTGGCTTTCTCTAAACTTATTGTCCTGCATGGACGAGATGGTTTTTCCATCGTACCGGAAGTACTTCATCAATTCTTGAATGTATTTCTGTTTGTCTTCTTCTTTTACACCTGGTTTGGAAAGTTCCTTTACCTTTGCAATGATCTCGTCAGCTTCTTTTTTGGACCGACCTTGACACTCGGGCAAGCTCTCCATATACCTGCGCATGTAATTTTCAGCCTGCTCTGAAGGCTTGCTAGCTGCCTGAATTACCTTTTCCAGCGCGCTTGAATCGGCCAGGTTCGCTTCGCCCAGGTCTTTTCGAGCAGCTTCAAGTGCTTTTGGTCTATAAGGATCGCGCAATCGTTGTGTCAATCCAACTGCCTGCCACAAGAACATTCCAACGAAGGCTTTTTCGCTGAGATTGAATGCGCCGTGAGTAATTGGATCAAGACCTTTCCAGAACGGAAGTTTCTCCAGTGCACCCGCTTTTGCCAGCTGGCCGGCTCTAATGAACTCTTCTGTTCCTTTGATGCTTGTAATGAATCCATCTGCAGTTTTGACAAGACGGGGAGTCAGAATTTCTCCGACTGCCCGTGCGACCTTCGGTATTCTAAACAGCTCAGCAACAGAGTACCCCGCGTGGCCGAGGAAATAAGTTGTTCGCAAGTCACTGACGGCCTTCATCCAGGGCACCTCATGGGCACCGGCGTTGTGAAAGACACCTGTCAGGCCCAACCCAATCTCGAACAAGCCTTTTCTCACCATCGCGGCGGCAATGCCTTTCGGGAGCTGCCCCGCAACTTCTGTTTTCAGTACTTGACCGCCAATCTGCACTGCTTCTTTTGCGCCAAGCTGGCTAACTTTGGCTGCTGCCCGCAATTCGGCAACGCCGCTAACAACCATCGCTCCGTCCATTGTTAGAGTAATCGCTTTCTCGCCATAATGTTTTATCTGCTGGCGAGTCTTCCAGGCTGACAAGTCTTTTCCTTTGATCATCTCAATTTGACCGGGTCCGGTTTGAACAGACACGTAGTCGTCTGGACTATATTCAACCGGTTTATCGGCTTTCGTGCGATGCACGTCCCGGGCAAAAGTGTTTAGATATCCGAGCGGAGGCACTTCCTGGAATGCCACATCAGACGATACATAGACCTTACTAATCTTTCCGAAGGCATCACGCTCTTCTTTAATCTCCATGTCATAGCTTAAGAGGTTGAACTTATGCCAGTCGCTACCGGGTTGCTTGTCAGTTCCGATAACAAACTCTCTGGTTTTTGTATTGACCCATCCGCCACGCACTTCGTACTCGCCAAAACCAGCGACATGATTGCGATCTTTGAACGCTTCCGCCAGTGCCTGCTGGGCTTTGACCTCATACCTATCACACCAGGACATGAGCGGGTCCAGCTTTTGCCGATTAGCATCGCTTTGCAGTCGGGTATCTTGAATCATGTGTTCGCCAAAATCAATATTGGTGATTTTGCCGTAACTGTCTCTGACGATTTTGATACCAGCAGGCAATTTATCCAGCGCATTACTCTTGAAACCAGTCCCGGATTTGTTGAGATAGTCAATGGCTTCCATAACACGTGTCATTCGTGTGTATGCGTTCATTGATTGTTCTACTGCAGAGCACCAGGTCTCTTTATCCATATCTTCCGGCCGGCGCCAGCCCGCAGGAAACTTACCGTCCTTGATTCCCTCTTCGATTTTTTGATTGAGGTAACGCTCCAGTCTCTCAATATAATTTGAGTGAAGTGACTTCTCGGCCGCACTTGCCCAATCGATAACTCGAGTCAGCTTTCTCACGTCGTTGAGTTTGGTCGCGTCTATGTCCAGATATCCCTTGTCTTGCCTCACCTCCTGACGCAACTGCTCGGAACTCTTCAAGATGGCTTCTTGCTTGCCGGCAATCTTCAGGGGAAAACCGGGCGGAATTTCCAGGAGTTGTTGGTCTAACGCTCCCAGCAGATCCGGCACATGACCTTTTTCGAAGAAATCCTTCACTCGTCGAAAGCCTTCTGCGGTCGCTTCGCCGAACTCGGGCAGCTTGCTAAACTTTCCACGCTGGTCCTCAATCGGCTCGCCCAGCTCCTTCTGGAGCTTTTCCATAAAAGCTTTCTTCTCTTCATTGGTGGCGAACTTAAGCTTGGAAGCAAATCGAACAATCACACCTTGCAACTCACGAATGCGTTCGATCTCGAGCTGTTTTTCGGGACTGAGTCCGGCTACCTCTATAACTTCCTTGACCTTTACTTTGCTAGCGAGCTTATCGCCCATATCGAGGCTAACATCTCCCCCTGCATTGTTCCTGGCACTGTCCTCGGCTTTGTCCGCCGGTGTGTTATCAGACCGGTGATCATGCTCTTCATCGCCATATTCGTTGAGAGATCTCGATTTCTCCGTATCTTTTGCTCTTGCGAACAACTGAGAAAATATTCTGTTGGAGGAGTCGTCCTCATCCATGTCTATGGTTTCTCCACCAGCGGGCTCAACGACCTCCATGCTAATTCCCGTAAGTTCCATTGTTGATCCTCTCCGCCCCTGTTATCCTGTGCAACACAGCGCTGTCCTGTAACGGTTACGAAGCTCACCCGCAACGGTCCGTGTAAGTGATTGGCAGCCTTCACACTGAACAGCAACAACAATTGCACCGCTTGGAACAACATAGCGCACTAAGTTAGTCGCGTAATCCCCGAAACCGGATATTGAGCCACCCTTGGAGGAGTTGCACCAACCGAAGCCTCTCGCGGGTCAAAGAGATCGAAGAAAAGTAAGCAAATCATCTTTCTCCGCCTTACTCAGCGATTTGTATCTGACAATTGCCTCCTCGGCCTGGCCGCCGTGAGCTTCAATTGCTTCACCAATATCCGTGGTTCGGCCGTCGTGCAGAAGAAAGGTCCTGTTGCGCAATCCCCAAAGCGGTGTCGTGCGCCAATAATCGCCGCCTGCTGATGCCTGAGGAATGCCATCAGCGAGCTTCAGCCCCAATTTGTGATTCAACAAATCTGAATACGCTTTTACAGGCTGATTCTCCAGAGCCTTAACCTCGACAACCTTAAGCTGCGCCTCTTTGCTGGTATACCACTGTTTTCCGTATTTGGCTTCAAGAGCTGCAACGTCCGGCAAAGTCGCATCCGCAGCGGGAATGAATACTTTCGCGCCGGTCTTCAATTCGGGAATATGGCAGACCGCGCATTCACATTTGTCAAAGACGGCTTCACCTTTCGTCACTGCAGAAGAAATTTCTCCCCGGTTTGGCGGGGCCAGCAGTGCCATAAAGAAAGAGAACTGGGCGGCTAAGCTACCATCATTCTCAGGATTAGCCGGCAAATGAGCAGATAGAGCCGGTATCGTATTTCCTCTGCCAGAGGGCATCTTCATCAACGGCTCCGGCGGAGTCGTTAGCCCCATTTCAAACTGCATTGCCTCGATTGAAAAGTTCAACAATGAATTGTGCTGGCCTTTCCATCCGAATTTACCGTAGGTATATTGCTCATCAACAAATATTTTCTTAGAAGCTCCCAGTCGGCCACAAACTTTTGGGTGCTCGGCAAATTGTTTCTTCCGTACATCCGCCAGGGTCGCATCTGGAATTGCTTGCAATAATCCCGAACCGAAGAGCTGCCCCGCCTGTCGGCGAGAGATAAATTCGGCCTCCGGCGGCAGAGGCGGTGCGAAGATCGATGCATTTGCCGGAAACATTGACGGAAATTCCGACGTTACCGTCTTTCGCGGCAACACGGGACCACCCAAGGGTGTCAACTCGTCGATGTCCACTCCATACACATCAGTGAGTGCTTTGTTTCGGGGAAGCTTGGCCGCGAGGCTTAGAGGTTTTCTCCGCGCAATTCTTGTACAGAGCGTTTTCTTCAAATCTGTGCCCGGACCACCAGCGACGCCCGGGCTTCCATGGCAGGCAAAACAACTCTGTTCATTGAATAGCGGTCCCAGCCCTTCGTTCACGTTAAAGTCGTGCTTGAACTTCTGCTCGCATTTATAGAAAGCAATCAGCTCATCGTCGGTGAGTCCTTCAATTGGCACCGCGGATCCGGGCAGACTCGCTGGTCTTCCTGTGGGTCCGGAGCCACAGGCGGTGAGACCGAAACATAGCAGCCAGACAAATAACTGGCGCAAGCACTTTCTGTCAAAGATTGTAATTTGCATTAGCGTGTTCAGGGTAAAGCAGATACGCTTGTTCCAGTGCTGGCGACCTCCGGCGCGCAGACCACACGAATGGATGATTTGATTCGATAAGCAAGATCATTCGAACTGCTCTTGCCTCGAGACTCATTTCGAGCAAGAGCCAACTGAACTTCCCTGTCTTTGGGTGCCAGTTGCGCCGCCTGTGCATAAAGGAAGGTAACAGTCTCAAATGATTCCCCGCTTCTTTCAAGATCGCGAGCCAGACGCATATATGCTCGCCCATAAGTCGGATTAGCTTTCAACCCGATCTGGTAGTATGCAATTGCGTGATGAATGCCTCCAAGATTGTCGGCAATATCTCCGACAGAGAAAAACAGGTAGGATAGCTCCTTGGCAGTGTGCAACCGCTGGGCTACCAGTTGAGTAGTTTTTGCCAACCGGTGCAGATCAGATCTACGCAGATGAGAGACGATTATTTTCTTCATCTGTTTGGCCTCGGTTCCTCCTGTATATACAGCCAGGGCGAGCAAACCAGGCTCCAGAGCCTCTACATGTTTGCCTGTTTCTGTTAATATCTCAAAAAAATTACTGCTGATGGCAGGATCAGAGTTCGCCAGTTCATAGGCCTCACGAAAGTACTTTTCTGCTTTGGCATTGTTTCCTCTGTGATGCCAAATTTTGCCACAGGCTTGAAGACCGAGAGCTCTGGTTCTCGATAAAGCAGCAAGTTGTCGTGCAGGTTCTTCAGCCTCGTCGAACAGTTTGGCATCGAGCAAGCTGTTCACTTGGATCAGTAACAATTCCGGACGCCCTGGTTTCAGCTTTTCTGCAAGATCGATTAGCTTCAGCGCCATTAGCGGTTGTTTTTCTACCACCTGAAGCATCACAATGAGACGCAACAGCATGTCGTAATTGTTTCGATAGTACTCGGCACCTTCCGCGGCCAGCGCCAGACCAGCCTCCTCATAGCCTCTGTCGAATCGCATTTTTATTGCCGAAGACAAAAGCTTGGGCTCGTCGCGATTCAATCGCCAGGCCTCGTCAGCTTCGTCACAAGAAAGTACCTCGTACCCTGAGTTCTTAAGAACGCTGCTGAGCAAAGCATGCCCGAGGGAAACCCGGGGATGAGCACCTGAAAAATCAACCACAAATTTCTCGTCGGCTGGAGTCCATGATTTCGGCTCAAGGGCAGCGATGTGTTCCAGCTGTTGCCGGGTTTCAGGTGAGATCTCACAAGCCTTATCGCTCACCGGCTTTTTTGCCGGCGTCAGTTGCGGCGCGGAAAGCACTGCGGGCTGGGAGAGTCCGATCACCGTCAGGACACCAAGCAAAATGTTTGCAATATTACGACCAGAGGTTTTTTCGTTCATAAATCACCTAGAACGAAGCGGTGGATACGATGTCCGTACCACCGTTGGGAGCCTCAAAAAACGACACTATTGCGGAGCAGTTGCCTCTACTGCACGTTAAGCCTACCTTGAGGCCGTCCGGGGCAGGATCCTTAAAGTTCCATCCGCCGCTTTTTAGTTGAACCAGGTACCAGTGAACTAACTCCGTCCTGGAGTGAGGCGCATGAAAACGCACATAGTAGCCATTGCCACCACTTGCAGTGACTACAGAATCAGCCAGAGATAACACCGCGCCGGGAGGCACCGGAAGCGGATAGCCCTCTGGAACACCAGGCACTTTCTTGGAGAATCCGAGTTCCCCTTGCTTCAAAAAATGGGCATTGGGGTTTTGCTGGTTTAAAGGAGTAACCCTACCCGGAGGTCGCTGGGGCGCGCTCTGCTGAGCCAAGGCGGGCACCGTATTTAGTATCAATAACAGAAATAACCACAAGTGTGCATTCCTATACATGCGCAATATCTCCTTACGCAAAGTTCAAGAGTGAGGAAAAGAGGCGCCGGTCAAATCAGCGCGGCACCCGGAGAACGGCTCTAGCAGGGACCTTCCCAAAACGAATTGGCGTCGACTTCACAATCGGTTGATGCAGGTCCTGCACCTTCCGACGTGGTGGTACCAGCGGGACAACCATTGTTGCCAAAGCAGGTGCTCATATCGACTTCGCCCAGCAATCCCTTAAATCCAGTACAGGGAATGTACTCTATCTTATCCTTAACGCACATTTGAGCGGCGGCGCCGCGATAGAAGTCGTAAGGATTGGGATACCCGCAGTCGTCAGAATGGTTGATTCCGGAACCGTTGCCGACGGCCTGGGTCCTGGTACGATGCAACATCACTGTACCGTCAACCGGCGTGTCTTTTACCGAATTGAGGAAAGCAGGCACGTTGGCTGCAAGCCGCAAATTCCCGGTAATTTGTCCTGTAGCTCGATCGACGGCTCCCTCGAAGTATATGAACAATTTTGCGCCCAGAGGAACAGCAAGGTCAGTCCACCCTATAACGGAATCGAGATTGCCGTTGAACTCAGGATTAATCTGACGGCATCGCTGAACGAGCTGAGCATATATGGCCGAATCTGACGGGATAACATCAGCCATGTGAATAGGTGTCGTCATACTGAAGTCCGAAGCAGCACTGCAACTGGGGAAGCTTCCTCTAGCGGAATTCACGTTGGCAATTCCGCTCACAAAAAAGTTTTTGAGAGAGCTTAGAGTTGCATGATCAACGCCTTGAGCACGAATAGCAAGAAATTCTTGATTTGCACGTTCAACGGCATGTAGACATCCGACGATGGGAGTACCTGCAGCTGTAGGTGGTATTACAAGATTGAATGCATTGGCAATTTCGACTTTTTGCGACGGACTGAGGGCACCAGCATTGGTGTTGTCAATTGTGGCAGACAGATTTCCGATCTGCTTACACTGGGCTGTGGAAGGAGCTGGATGCAAGGCATTGCAATTGCCAGGCGTTGGATCCTTGCCCGCATTGTTAGCGGCAGCTATGGCGGTCAAGTTCGGGTATTTTCCTGAGGGATCGGCCTCGTAGAATCCAGGTAGTGTTCCACCACCGCCAGGCTTACCAAATTTAACCGGACTCCCCATTAAGAAAGAGAAGAGATCGGCTCCTGCGGGAGGACTGGGAAGATTCCCGCCTGCGGAACAGGTACCGTTGACTATGCGAATAAATCCACGCGGAATTTGAGCCTTGAAGCCTAGCGGCGGTGCCAGGGACTGGCTGATAGCGCAGGAATTCAATATGGCCTGGTTCTGGCTCCGCTGTTCCTGAGTCCGGGCCTTAGACAGAAAGGAATTGGGTACGGGCGAGGCCCATCCTGCCACAGTGTCTTTATCGGTATCAAAGGTATTTTTAGAAATGTGGTGCGGTTGACTGTTCTTGAAGCGATCGATGCTATCAGCTTGCTTAAGCGGCACGAAGAACACCGAACCGGCGCCCGCGAAATCGAATGACAGATAGCCTTTGGCATACTGTTGTCCATTGATTGGAACAAACAATGACGCGCCGCTGGCGGGGTTGGCAGGAAGCTGTGAGTTAAGAAAGCCCACATTAGAACAAGTCGCATTGCTGTTCAGGGCGCTGCGATCGGAAAATGACACGGTATGGTCTGTGTGCTCCGAATTGTTGTCCTTGCCCGTCAACATTCGAACAGAGTTACGGTTAGCAAGGTTAGTGAAATCGTTGGAGGAATCGAAGGTGTTCTTCTCTTTCAGCACAGTTGCCAGCGATGTACCAACAGTTTCCCAGGCGGTTTGCACCATTGATGCGTTGGAGGCCGTGGTTCCCAGCGCACTTCCACTGGCTTCCATAGCTTTTGTATTCGCCAACACAAGCAATGTAATGGCAGATGTTCTGTTAAAGGTATTGAGATCTATTGAATCGTCGGTTGGTCCAAGCCCTGCAAATTGGACGCCTGCTAAGCCAGGGGGCAGGGAGGTGGGCTTGACGAGTGCCTTCTTGGCGACATTTAGGTTTCCAGAGTCAACAGCGTTTTGGAACTCTCTTTCGCCACCAAGCAGCTGTGCGATGAAGAAGAAACCGACGCCAATTAATACGATAACCAGGGTACAGACTATGATTAGTGGCAGAGTTCCACCCTGCGCGTGTCTTTTATTCATTGGAATTCCCTCTGTCTCAAAAAATACATACGTAACCCTCCTAAGGGTTTGAAGAAGCGTTTCTCGAGCAACAACACATCGGCTACGTCACCCTTTTTACAAGGGAGAGCATTCCGGTCTGCGCCGCCAAAGATTAACTCTGTTTTATCCATTAGCCCAATATTAAGCCTGCTTAATCTTGCTGTCAACATCCAATTATCGGCAAGTGTGTAACCTCTCTCTCTTTCCCAATACTAAGATGAGTTTCTTGCGTCTTCCTTTCAGGCTGTGGACTTCCTTGCTTTCTATCGGGGTTACACGATACCCTTGTTGAAGCGAGGATGACCGCATCCGGCGGCTTGGGGCTCAGAACCTCGAAGACCATAGATTAAGTAGATCTGCCTGAACAAAATTAATGGCAGATTACATGGAAATTATGCTGGCGTGATCCGTTCGAGACTTGTACCCCTGCGGATGCTCCTGCTTCCATCGCCAGGCATCACCAATGATCTCCTCAAGGGAAGAGTGCATTGGTTGCCAACCAAGCAAGCTCTTGATTCGATCATTGGAAGCAACCAGCACGGCGGGGTCGCCGGCACGCCGATTTCCTGACTTCGTTGTTATTGTGTTTCCAGTCACACGCCGTGCAACTGTAATGATTTCTTTTACGGAGGCACCAGTGCCGCTACCGAGATTGAAGGCATCACACCGGCCACCTTCGACCAGGTAGTTAAGCGCTTTCAGGTGGGCACTTGCAAGATCTCTAACGTGAATGTAATCTCGGATACACGTGCCATCAGGAGTATCATAGTCCTCACCGTATATGGTGACATCGTTCTTGGTTCCGTCTGCCACCTGCAACAACAGAGGAATCAGATGGCTCTCCGGATGATGATCTTCGCCGGCATCCTCAAATGCGCCGGCAGCGTTGAAATAGCGCATAGAGACATACTTAATTCCATAAGCCAGAGAATACCATTTCAGCAGCTTCTCTACCGCAAGCTTCGTTTCACCGTAAGGGCTTGTGGGCACCAACGGAAATGACTCGGTAATGGGAGATTTGTCAGGATCTCCGTAGACTGCAGCGGTGGAAGAAAAGATTAGTTTGTCTACCTTGTGCAGTTGCATTGCCTTCAACAATGCCATGGTTCTGACAAAATTATTCTGGAAATAGCTGGCAGGATCTTTCACTGATTCGCCCACCTCAATGAAAGCGCCGAAATGCATCACCGCATCGATTGAGCCGGAAAACGCCAAATCAAGATCAGCAGCATTGCCCATGTCGCCTTCAAAAAACATGCACCCTTGAGGAACGGCAGCCTTATGACCTTTTGAAAGATTATCAAACACCACCGGCTCAATACCTTCTCTTTTCAGCATGCGCGTTACAATGCTACCGATATAGCCGGCGCCTCCAACCACTAAAACACGCATGTATTTGTCCTCCTCGAAAGCCTATTTCGTTGAAAATTACCGACGCAATCACATTGCAGTAAGAGTCAAACGAAAAACCAGTTATTGAGTTCTAATTTTGTACATGTTATTCCATCCAAGGCTCAGTCATCCTAGCAGATTGTCCTGCAAAGAGGCTGAAGAGTGCACTCATCCGTAATCCGAGTAGTGGTTCGTGCGGCATGCCGAAGTCAAAAATCGTGTTCGCAGCTCAACCACCGTGGCAATATCGCGGCTACTTAAACGAATCTTCAATGCGATACAATAGACAGAAATCACGAAGGCGAAGTCTGACACCCGGGATAATCAAAGCTTTCGCACTCCAATTCCTCCGCCGTTCACCTCCCCTTGGCGGCGTCACGCTCAAAATCCACGCGAACTTATCCTGTATCCGTATTAACATGAACGAATTGAACAGCCTCTTCAAGGAAGCCCTCGAAGATGAGCGACTTAACGACGACTTTAGTTTTATTCGAGATCTCCTCGATCGAGGCGCAGATCCAAATATCGACTTGCTCGACGGTGAAACGCCACTTTCGATTGCTGTCGGTTCAGGAAAACTGGAACTGGTGAATTTATTGCTTTCCAGTGGTGCAAAGGTCTCGGGCTATTCGGTCTATGTCGCCGCTCTCCATGATTCGAAGGAGACGCTTGAGGTACTCATCAGCCATGGCGGCCAGGTGTGCGCCATTGACAAGAACTCCGCGCTCCACGAAGCGGTCAGACATCGCAATCATGAAATACTGCGGCTTCTCCTGGAACAGGCAGGGGGACAGCAGCACATCAACTGTTTCGATGAAATCGAGCGCACACCGCTAATGGTGGCAGTGGCCGCCCGGGACAAACGAACAGCAAACCTGCTGATGGCAAAGGGCGCTGATGTTAACGCGATGAATTACGACCTGGCTGGTACTACCGCTCTCGTGATTGCGGTGAACAATAAGGATTACGATATGGTCTGCACCTTGCTTCGCGCCGGTGCTGATCCGCTCCTCTCGTCGCCAGGCAGGCCCTCAGCCTGGGATACCGTCAAACGCTTCGAGCGGGAGCCGCATGTTCGCATCAAGCAGACCATGGCAGCTCACGTTCCCGAGCGACTGCGAAAACCCTAAACACAACCATAAGCATCGAGAACTGAAAGTTTCTCGTGGCGTAACATCCTGTTCTCGAGCATTCATTGCCTGATTTTCCAGACAGCTTGTCTGCCAAGCATCATGGGGTTTGATCGCGTGGCAACCCCCGGATGGGCGTAACATGTTGCAGCCACTTTAATCAGCGTGCTTTCACGCGTCATCATTGACCGCATCCCGAGTTGCTTTTTGTGCTTTACCACGAGCTGGTTTGTGGTTGGATTACCATTGCGTTCAATTCTCTACGACGATAACTACATTATTAGGCGGAGCGTCGCTCTGGCAGTCTCTGCAAGAATGGAGCGCGACTAGTTTGCTTGCACGCTCGTCCCAACCGGTTTCTCACTTCCGGAATTGATTGCTCCTAACAAATTACCCGCCGCTATGGACGGCAACAATTTGGAAATACCTGAAGGCTACGATGAGTTCGTTAGGTAGGGGAGGGGCAAGCAATGACTAACACAAAGCGTACTGAGGAGTTTGAGAGCACCGATAATCGCCCGGGTCCCAGTGATCCGATTAACGGCTTAGGCTCTGCGCTGTGGAAAGAGGGGGCACTGTTGTGGCAGAAGGATAACAGTCAAAAGAGCCGATCGGGCGATGGCGGATTGCCCCAAATTGAGATCGTAAATGAGGCATTTTTCGTTCAGCACCAAATGGGGAAGTATACTCCACCGCCTGAAAAATATACGCCAGAAGAAAAGAAACCTGGTCCTTTCGACCGGCCAAATCTCCCGGATTTGAAGGCGCCACTGAAAGAAAACTGGCGCCCCACCCCCACTCTTGGTGGGAGGGACGAGGATGACGGTTTGGTAGATCTTGCGGTTCGCGTACTTGAGATCACCGGTTTTGTGCAAACGGTGAATGATCAGGACGACCTTGAAGCGTGGGTCGCCGGTCTTGCCACCAGCAAAATGGGAGGAGCCGGAAAACTTTGGAGTGTTGGGGATGCAGCCACTAGACAAGACGTGTCGATACCGCTTAATCCAGGCTTTGCAATTCCACTACCGTACAAGTATTCATCATCAGGTCGAGTTGGTGACACTCCTCCGCGGTCGAGAAAACAAGCTGACGACACGGCAGCAACTCGACCAATCGAGCTGACTGCGGAAGAGTCCCTTCGAAGACCGGTTCTTGAAACACACGGAGTAAATCTACGAAGATATCATCAACTCTCAAAGACCGATCAGTTGATGGTCGACATCAGCCTCCTTGGATCCGTGGGCGAGAGGGTCACCCATTTTCAATTGCATCCGCCCCACAACGGCCACCTTCAGAAAGTGGAAGCTGATTCTAACGATTTTCTTCTGGATGTGAGCCGGCGTACCTTAGAACATCGCGGAAGTAATCGTTCGGAACTGAATCTAGCTGTGGCTCGACAGATGCTGGCAATCGGTCAACCCGGTCTCGCCGTTGATCATGCTCGGTGCACCAGTTTTGGCGACGACAAGCCCATGGAACATTGCATTGCTTTATTGATTGTAGCTGACAAGACCGGACACAAGGATGAGAGGAGGCACGCTTTAGATCAAATTGATGAGATAACAACCAAACGAATGCATCAACTGACCGCAGACAAACCATCTTCATTATCAGAATACAAGCTGATGCACAATCTTCGAGTTGTTAGTCTTCGTGAGCGTTTGAATGATGCAAAATCCGAAACGGAAAAACAATCATTGAACGATCAATTGGAGGTCGAGCAAAAGTTATACGAGAGATATGAAGATCGCTGCACAGGAAAGGCATCGAAAAAAGATAGTGAGCTCAACAGTATTTCGAAGGAACTCAAGGAACTCCAACAATGCCTGGAGGATCCGACAAAATCTTCCTACGTAAAGACCGAGGCATTCGCAGTCAAACTAGAAACGCTCTTCACTCGTGCCCAAGCCAACGCCCAAATAGATGAGCGCACCTGTAGAATATTGACGGGGCTAGTGGACCTTGAGCTTCTCTCTTCAAATCCACATTTGCACAATACAGAAAAGCACGCTAAAGAGGCTCTTGCTCAATTGCGATTGACTTCGAAACAAGGCGAAGGAAATACTGACACCTTCCAGGAACTCAAAGTGAATACATTGTTAGCTGTCTCGAATGCTTGCACGCAGAAGGTGGAGAAACTGCGCTACGCTAATGAGGCACATTCAGTGCTCACTTCCATTTGCGGACACTGCTATGTTGCTGACGGTGATCATAGACTTGAATACATGAGTGCATCAGTGAAGTACCAGGCGAGCCTCAAATTGCTCAATGAGCTTGATCCTCAGGCTAATTGGTCTCATTTGGCTCAACGAAATAAAGAAGACCTGCTTGATTATTTAGATAAATTCAACGAGGTTCCAAACAGACCTAAGAATTTAGAGAAGCGTCAACACCAGGAATCAGCGGATGCACAGAAGGCGCGAGTCGCTCAATTGGAAAGAGAGATACAGCCATTACTCAAATTAGCTGACAATCCGGCAAACAAAGAGACCATCCAAAGCAAAGAATATGCTGATCAACTCAGGAAAATCGCTGATGAGGTAATGGCGATGAACTATCCGGATAGAGATCATGCTAGCTTGGTACGTGACATAGTCATCGCGGAATGGAAGAGCAATAACCCGCATGCAAGAGAAAGTCTGGAAAGGCAGGCTCGCTGGGTTGGCGACACCTACCAGGGCTACCGGTACAAGATGGGCGAAATCCTCTTCGACATAGCAAAGGATGGTAACGGTCAGTATGCGGCTTCTGTTTGGAAGTATGCTAATGACAAATAATTCAAACAGAATGCTACTGTGAGCTGTTTTGCGATATTGTTCGCTAGCTCTCTAGCTTCAAATTAGACAAATGAGAAAGTTCGTCAATGCCAACGTGCGGAGACGAACTTTTCGCATTGGTGCTGCTTTTCCTGGCTGAATTCTCCTGCGTCGCAAATGTGTTCCAACTGTAACTCTTGCGAACACTGTTACTGGCAATACCTTGAATTGCTCAATCAATGCGTGATGCTGGACAAGTTGCACTCCGCCACGTGTTCATCGCGTTTGATTGAGTGCGGTAACTCCCGATTTCTTTAGATTCAGAAGTTCCTCAAGTATCGCCGATGCTTTCATGGGGTGCGATATCTTTTCCAGCGTATCAGAATTGCGAATCTCAAGACCGAGCGAGCGGAGCAGCAATTTCGCCACCGATGATGAACGCTCCGGTGGTGGCACTAGATTTGCAATCGGCGAAAGAAAGTAACGGCCGATTAGCTCTTGCGAGGCGATCCATTGTCTCAGCGCGGGGCCGGGTTGCAACTGCGCGGCATCACTGCCGGAGCCGGAGTCAGTGTCAGCCGGTTCGATAATAGGATGTCGCCCCAGGGCTATCTCCCACAAGACTGCTCCGCAAGCAAACGAGTCGTCAGGCTCGAGACAAGGATAATAGGACGGCGTTGTGATCACCGCCAGCGGTATCAGCCCTTCGGCGCAAGCGATCGATCCAAAATATCCGGGGTCGGTTAGCCGAACGCCAGCTCCCGACAGAATGATGTTGTCCGGCTTGATGTCGCCATGGTAGGTTAGTGCGCTGGCTTCCAGCTCTGCCAGAGATTCGAAGACCTTTACCGCCAGGTCCAGATCGTTTACCGCGGCCCCGCCCGATTGCAAACCCTGATTCAACAATCTTCGCAGTGTCATGCCTTTGATAAATTCCATAACGAGAAAATGTGTTTCAGCGATTACAAATGGTCCTTCGGTGTGAGGGAGAATCGGTGATGTTTGCGATCTTTTGCACTGCAGTTGAAAGAGAGCTGCAGGGCTGGGATTGACAGCCCCGTAGCCTCCAGAATAAACACCAAACGCCATGCTCAGTACATTTTTGTCGTCTGCTGGCGACCCCTGAGGGCGACCTTGATTCGCTACTTTTATCGCCACGGAGTGACCATCATCGATAGAAGCCCTGTA
>JAKFUT010000039.1 GCA_021732565.1 Candidatus Obscuribacterales bacterium | reverse complement strand
AAGGTTTGTACTATGTGCGCCATGAGGCACCTGACTTCACGCGGCAAAGTGTTTACTATCATGAACTGCATACCGGCACCAGCGACTACTTGTGAGCTGTGTGTGCCCGGAGTGTAGCGGACAGCTAACCGCCAACCGGAATAATTTGAGAAAAGGCAATTCAATATTGCCGGTGCAAGCCATGTCGAAGCGAAGTGCTTCGGAGCAGTACGCTTAAAATGGCAAGAAACTTCATGGTGACAGTGGCTGAAGACTAGCAATCGAGATTGGCGGCATGCCAATGTGGCGAAACAGAATCACTACAGAATCTTTTGAGGTCATTGAACAATAAAAAATAATCCAGCGATCCGCTAGCTCTGGAAAGGAAATTCTTCCCAATTGGAGAGCTGATGCAAAGGCTGCCAACGAGAGCGCCATCCTCATCGAGCTGAAGTAATCGCGGTTGGCGGATTGATCAGATGTTCCTCGAAAACACCAATCTAATTCAGCAACCAGTTCTTACATGAGCTGGTTGCAACATAACGGCCGGAACTTTAATGACTCTGCGTGGGTATCACCGTTTCTCTAGTTACTTTCTTCAATCACCCGAACACAGGGATAATGCACATGCAATTTCGAAGGACGCTCTTCGATCGTCTGGCCGGCTGTCTCTATTCGCACACCGGCTTCGCTTTTTTCATGTTACCGGTAATGGCTTGGCTGGTGTTACTCTGCTGCGAAGCACAGTGGACGACCAAACTCCTCTGGTTCTTCCCTGCTTTCTCGGCCTGGATCTTTTCGCTCGTGAGGAGCCTTATCTGGCACTATCTGAGGACCATCGTTTACGAAGGCCACGGCCTTATGTCAGTGCCAGAGACATTGACTGGTAATGGTGCGTGGCCGTGTACAGTGTCAGTCTCTGTCGAAAACTACGGCTCAAGCTGGTTTTCAATTCCAAACAGCGCAGCAGTTCGACTGCATGGAACGGTACCGGTTACAGTATATCTTGAAGATGCACCTACGTTCGGACCGCATATTCTCTGGGTGCAAACAAGTGACGGAAAACGGCTGGAATACTACGAGTGATGCAATCGCTCATTCCGACAAAATGGCAGCAAAAGGATCGGCAGCCAAGCCTCCACCCATTCTTTTGCTGCCGGGCATACAACACGCTGGCGTCAATGTGAACCGAGCGTGTTAGCCACCGGGGTTTCATTGACGCCTCCAGCTCCTTGCTCAATCGATCTTGCCCGGAGCCAATAAAGCACGGGCCACCTTTACGGAGACGCTTCAATGCGAACAAATCATAAGACGTCATTGTTGATATGCACGCTAAGATCGGCTCGAGCGACGAATTCGATGAATAGCCGCTGTCTTCCGTGACGCTCAGCACAGTAGACCAACACCAACCTGGTGCAATGGACGGCAGCGACAGTATCTTCTTTTCGGTGTTCGTTTGACTCACCTTTCTGGAAACAAGTCTTTGTACCGCAATGCACACCGGACAATGAATAGTGGAGGACAGCCCTTTGCGGTCCTCCACTACCACCTCACCGCCAGTGGTGAACCTACCTTCAATCCAAATTCATAAAATGTGCGGGACACCTAACGCGACGAGCAGCTATCGTTCATTCTTTCCTTAAGCGTGAACACGTGTGTTCAGGATGACATCGCTGGTGGTGGCAAGGCTGCAATTTCGAACTGAACCAGCCACTCAAATATCGACAGTGCCACTGGGGTGTATACCAATTTACTGAGTGATCGTCCCGACCCGTGACCACCTGTCCGCCCTGCACACAGGGAGATCGCTTCATTCCTTTCCGGACAAATATAATCAACGCATTCAAACAGCCGGTAGTCGGGCGCGAGCAGTTCGATCCAATGCTGCGGAAACGATTACAGTTCTCACTGTCAATATTTTAATCGGTCGGTAATTTTTTTGAGTGTATACGTGGTGCTGTTTGATTTCTAGTAGTGTGAGTTCAAGAGCGAGCTGTCGCGGAGAGGACGTTTGTTAATGGTTGATTCATTGGGATCTGAGCATCAATGAGAACAAATTCTAGAAAAGGAAAATATTGACATGCCAACCTCTGGTCGAACTCACTATCATCCATTTCGATTCCATGCCGAAGTTGCGATAGGTCGCGGACTTCGTACCTGCGTCTTCCGGAATTACCTTCTCCTTGCTAGTAAACCGCTGCGCGCATAATTCAGCGATTCAATGCCGCTTGCAAAATTCGTCTGATTTCATCTCTGCTCCGCAGAAAGTCACTTCGGTACTTTTAAGATATTGGCGCGCCGAGGGAAGCCTCTGGCTGTTGTGCGGGACTCGCCAAGCTCCAGTTGGACTGCGGAGTATGATACAGAGTTTCAAGGGCAGCTCCAGGCTAATTGCCGACTCGGATCTTAGACAAAACCTTACGTTAGCTTGTCAATCGATCACCAGCTCCACGGTCCGTCTTTTGCCCATTGTCGATTGGGATCTAGTCGCAGAGCCTCGCGAAAATAGGTTTTGGCCAGCTTCTTTTGGCACAGGTGCTTTGATAAGAGCCCCCGCAGGAAATGTGCATGAGGGCTTTCAGGTGAAAGCGCAACAGCAGCGTCAGCTGCCGCTACTGCTTCCTCTAGCCTGTGGAGTTTGAACAGCGACCAGGCCGTCAGCCTCAGAAACCATTCGTCATTTCCATATTGCAGAGCCAAACTGGCCTTACTTAGTCCTTCGTCGTATTGCTCTTGTTCGACACGGAGTTGAGCGTCTTGTGCGTGATAAATCGCGATTTGCGGCTGCAACCTTATTGCTTGTCTGATAGCGTCGGTGGCAAGGATAAATTCCTTCTGTCGGCCGAGAATCACAGCAAGAGTATAATAGTTGCAACCTTGTTCAGGTTCAAGTTCTATCGCCTTTCGTACCTGACACACGCCCTCCGGTAGGCGTAGCTGGTGCATGAGATTGATGGCCAGCATTGCGTGTAGTCGAAAATTATCCGGGTCTGTCATCAGGGCCGATCGGTATTCCTGCTCGGCCAGCTCATACTTCCGATGCTGAAACAACAACCAGGCTCGACGTTCACCCAAATTGCTCATCTTGGTACCAAACTTATGTTGAGACTTCTATTCCCGGAACAGCAAATTTTAACCTCGAACAAGTGAGCTTGGTTCTCCGTCTGGTTATGGACGCGGCTCGTTCGGAGCAGGTGTGCTATCGAGCGGGAGAAGAACGGGTGCGGCTGTATGCGATGAATTTTTCTCGATAATTCAGGACCTTGCGAGCGATGTTCCATTGACGAAGCGGAGAAGGGATCAACTGCTGACGGTGGATCGCCAAATTCGCTTCTAGTTTGAGCAACCTAATTGTTGGACTCGTGAATCGGAAAATTGTCGCTTTCAAGCGGACCAACTTCCATGCCGTCATATGACTGAACGCCGTATTTTTCTGCCAATATATAGAGTTCTTTCGTTCTGTTTTCTAATGAATCAATGTCGTGTTTTTCGGCTCTCTCGACGTGCAAGCAGTATAGCGGCTCAGCTATGACAGCATCGTCTTCTGCTTCTGCTTCGTACAGGTCCACAAATCGATATCCGCGGCTCTCAAGCGCAGGCACGAGAGTTTCCAATTTCTCCGGATCATTATCAGCGAAAAAATAGCCCCACATGAGTTCTTCATTGGCCGGAAGTCCGTTTTCCTCAATGGTCTGAAACATTTCAGCCAGAGCGCTACGGTCAATCATTTTTCTTTTCTTCTCCATTGTCTTTTCCTGGTTTAATTGTCGGTTCCGACAGAAATCCCTGATGGAGGCTCACTTTCTTCAACTGGACCTACATCCATTCCGTCATAAGACTCGATGCCGTATTTAGCTGCCAGCGCGTAGAATTCTTTGTTGCGAGAGTCTAACGAATCTATGGTGTGCTTTTCAACTTTCTCAATGTGCAAGAAGTACATTAGTTTTGCTTCTTCGTGTTCACATTTGGCGGCATGCTCGTGACCATGTGCGCATTCTTCTGAATGCTCGTGCTTGGCGGCATGTTCGTGACCATGTGAGCATTCTGCTGAATGCTCGTGCTTGGAGTGATGCTCGTGACCATGCGCGCATTCTGCTGAATGTTCGTGCTTAGCGGCATGCTCGTGGCCGTGAGCGCATTCTGTTGAATGCTCGTGCTTGGCGGCGTGTTGGTGACTATGTGCACAATCTGCTGAATGCTCGTGCTTGGCGGCATGCTCGTGGCCGTGAGCGCATTCTGCTGAATGTTCGTGCTTAGCGGCATGCTCGTGGCCGTGCGCGCATTTCGCTGAATGCTCGTGCTTGGCGGCATGCTCGTGGCCGTGAGCGCATTCTGCTGAATGTTCGTGCTTAGCGGCATGCTCGTGGCCGTGAGAGCATTTCGCTGAATGTTCGTGCTTAGCGGCATGCTCGTGGCCGTGCGCACATTCTGCTGAATGCTCGTGCTTGGCGGAATGCTCGTGGCCGTGCGCGCATTCTGCTGAATGCTCGTGCTTGGCGGCATGCTCGTGGCCGTGCGCGCATTCTGCTGAATGCTCGTGCTTGGCGGCATGCTCGTGGCCGTGCGCGCATTCTGCTGAATGTTCGTGCTTAGCGGCATGCTCGTGGCCGTGCGCGCATTCTGCTGAATGCTCGTGCTTGGCGGCATGCTCGTGGCCGTGCGCGCATTCTGCTGAATGCTCGTGCTTGGCGGCGTGCTGGTGACCATGTGCACAATCTCCTGAATGCTCATGCTTGGCGGAATGCTCGTGATCATGTGCGCATTCGCTCGAGTGCTCGTCAGCGGACACTACTGTGAGTGCGTGATCATGAAGATGCTCCTCTTTCTCGTGCTTATGGCCATGATCGTGAGCGATATTGTCTTCGTCGTGTTCAAACTCATCATCATCGTCATCGCGGCTGTCAAAGAGATCAACGAATCGAAAGCCCTTGCTTTCTAATTCAGGCACCATAGTCTGAAGCTTGTCCCGATCGGGATCGACAAAAAAGTAGCCCCACAATAGCTCTTGATTGGTCGACAAACCTTGCTCTTCAACCATTCGGAACATTTCTTCCAGCGTGCTTCTGTCGATCATCGCGAGTCCCTCATTTCTTTATAAGCGCGGCGAAAGAATAGTACTCGATTGGCTACCTATTGTGTTCATCCCCGCCAAGACGAGTGGTTGAGAATGGCGAGGATCTCCGCTTGAGAGAGGAAGGACTGTGCCCCGCCCAAGATGTCAGATAGAACCTGAAGAGCATGCATGACGGGTAATCTGAAGGACTGTGCGAGACACAACTGGCGTTTCCAAAGAGTTTGAATCATAAGATGATTCCGTCGAAGGTTAAGAGTATGCAAAAAATGTAAGCTTTAATGAACGGGAAGGGAACCAGGACCATCTTTTCTGTGTCTGTACGATCATTACGACCAACGCTCCGTTCGCGGAGGGAAAATTAATAATGAACCTACAACATAGTGTCAGCCAACCAGATTATGAGCCGATGCTAGCCGACAACGAACCGATCACCAAATACAGCGCGCGAGTGCTGCGTAGACAGATCATGGCAGATGGACGTGTTAGCAAGGAAGAGCGCAGGTTTCTGCGCCATGCCCTGGAAAATGGAAATTGTTTGGACGAAGAGTCCTTCCATATACTGCTTGAGCTCCTCCTCACAGGGAAGAGAGATTAACGGCTCTAGTGATTTGCGCCAAGAGAACTTCAGCGGGATCCCACTTTCTGCGCCAACTGTGAACAACGGCTTGGATTAATTTCGATGCGCTGAAACTATCATTTGTGGCGTGGTGCGAATTTTTGGTTTACTCACTCATAGAAGTTGCGAAGTAGAGTAAGCGAGCGTTTGGCTTGCTTACTCTTTTCGTGCGGAGGTTGCCGAAAATTAAAGAACCGGGCCGTCGAACTTGTGAAAATCGCAGCCTAAAGCCGGTATAGTTGCGCACTAAAAGTAGTAACTGTTCTTCGAGAGCCCTCCAATGAAGAAGCTCAATGGATTTGTTGTAGTCCTGTGCCTGTTTTTTCTCTTTAACACCCCTTCAGCGCTGCAAGCGGAAACTTTGCCGACGGATGGCCGAATTATTCACATTGTGTGTCTCAAGTTCAACGAACAAGCGACGCCACAACAGATTGAGGACGTAGTCCGCGAATTTCGCACTTTAGGCGGGAGTCTTCCGCAAATTGCCGCCTTCGACGGTGGCGCCAATGTTAGTCGCGAAAAACACAATAATGGCTTCTCTTACTGCTTTAGTGTCACTTTCAACTCCGCGAAAGATCGAGATGATTATCTAGTGCATCCGGATCATTTGGCGTTAATCAATCGGTCTAAGCCAGTGGTCTCAGATGTGTTCGTAATGGATTATGTATCCACGAACAAGATGCCGGACCAAAAGCCCAATAAGCAAGATAAGAGCTAAGCCCATAGCGCTCAGCTTGAACCATTCCAGCCGTTAGCGAAGAGGCCCGCAACTGCCCGAGCAGCACTGTCAAATCATGGCTGATTTGGCAGCATAATCTTTCTAATCATTGTTACTGGCAGACATCCGTTTGAAAGGAACTGGTCATGGAAGTCTTTTAAGTTGAAGTCTTTGCCCTTGATCTTCCGATAGTCTTCTCGCAGAGCGAGAATCTGAAGTTTTCCCAGTGTATATACCAGGTAAGTTGCATCGATCGTTCCACGTTTTGATTCGCGCTCGGCGTTAGTTCGTTCTTCAAAGCTCTCCTTCATAAAGAAACTGATTGCTTCGTCCATGGTCATTCCCTTTGTATGCATGCGAATGGCGACTATGTAACGACAGGTTCGTCTGAGTGCTTTGTGGAGCATCGCTAATTTGAGTTTCTTGCTGCCATTTTCCAATCCTTGCTCTACCATCATCTGCTCGCCATAGTGCGCCCAGCCTTCGATGTTCGAGTTCGAGCCTAGTATCTTTGTTGTCTTGGATGGAGCCTGACTCAACCAGAGACCTTGCACGTAATGACCGGGAAAAACTTCGTGAACGCTGGTGTCCATAAGGCTATATTTTCCATATGATCGCATGTGTTGCTCCGCTCGTTCGCTGCTCCATGACGGGTCAGGAACAGTTACGTAGTAGTATGCTTCTCTGGTGGATTTTTCAAATGGCCCCAGCCAGTTCATGGAAGCAAAGGTCAAGGCTCTCATGAAGGACGGAGTTGCTTCTACCTTAAGATCGGCTTCCGGAGGAATTGTCACAATCTCATTCTTATGGCAGAACTCCCGCAGGTCTTTTAGCATTGCGAAGGTCGAACCGAGCAGTTTATCCGGAGCGGGATGCTCCACCGACATTGACTTAAACACCTCTGCTGGTGTCTTGCTCGGATCAATTTCAGCGGCAGTTTTTGCGAACTCGCTCTGGAGACGTTTTAATTCCAGTTCCCCATCAGCCAGCAACTGATCCAGTGGAGTATCAACCATTTCATCGAAGAGCAGTTTCTTCGAGAAAATTTCTGCGCCAATTGCAAACGTTTCATTGGCTTTGGGCATCAGCTCGTTCAGGAACTTTTGATATTCAGAAAGCGCTGCTATCACCTCGTTGTTTACTTTGGCGAACTCATCCTGAAGATCCTTATCAGATATCGCCTTGAACGTTTCAGGAACTGATTTTTCGAAGAACTCAATACTACCGGCAAGTTGATCAAGAGCGATGGTCAGGTATATTTTAGGAGGCTGTTTCAGATTAGCGCTTGCAGCCTTGAGAATTTGTGGAATTTTCTTTTCTCTGGCGATGACGGATTTGAGACGTTCTCTTAGAGGAGCGAAATTTCTACTCATCAGATCGTAGATCATTGTGCTTGACTGGGCTGTATAGAGATCCGGATTGCGCTGCCACTCATGCTGTTCATCAAGGGTAACCAACTTGCCTTTGATAGTTGAAGTGATCAACTCGCGATCGCGTTGTTCTTGGTGCGACAAATTCCCTGGTTTAATCTCCTCAAACTGGTTGAGAAATGATCGCAACTCAGTGCTTCGCTCATCAAGGCGTGCCTTTGAGAAATCCGGCGCAACACTATCGTAATCATGTATGCCAAGAACCGTCGCCTGGTCCGGATCAAATCGAAAACTGCTCTCGAAATACTTATCTACTAATGTCTTGAAGAAAGACTTGATATCTTTATCATCGGCGATAGCAAGCTTTTCGTTTCCGCGTTGCTCCGATTCATCCCTTGCGGAAGACGCGCTGGCGGTAAGAAGAATCAGGATGGCGGCCAGAGAACTGTGTAGTTTCAGCTTGTTAATCACAACTATCGCCTCAAATTGCTTGAAGGCAAATGATAGTAGATAATCGCTTGAATCGGCGAGCTGTTTGTCGTGGGAACATCCTTAATTTTCAGGACTAATTCGGCGTCGGTCTCTCGGAATTATCAAAGGTTTGACGATTATTTCCGTCTCGCAGTTCAGAAGTCTGACCGAGTGACTCATCATGCCGTACAGGGTTGGATAGAGGAACCATTGGCAGAATCAACGATGCTTCGGCGGTTGCTAAGGGAAGCGTTGCACATTCGCTTTTCAGGCATTCTTCGTTGTGAATGTACTCGCGCACTGTTTCCAATTTGCGGTAGACTTTTGGATGTTCCCTGCGCTTTGGGATTGCGCAAAATGATAGTCCGACATGTAGATAGCTAGGCTGACCTGATGAAATCAGACCGAGACATAGAAGTTTTCATCCTGCGATGCCAGTCGTGGGTTACGAGACAGCGTTGTATCAAAGCCCTGGCTCTGGTGGGATCTTACGCGCGCGGTGATGCTCACGCCGGTTCAGATATTGATCTCATGATTATTTGCGAAGATCCCGACGAATATCTACTAACCCTTAACTGGTTACTCGACTTCGGAGCGGTACAGAATGTCCAGCGCGAAGACTGGGGGCTGGTTCAGACATGGCGCGTTAAATATGCTGAGATGGAGATTGAGTTCAACATTACGACAAAGCAGTGGTGCTCAAGCGGGGAGTTGAAATCAGGAACCGGTCGTGTAGTGAATGACGGAATGCGAATTCTGTTCGATCCTGAAAATTTGCTGCACTCGCTTGCAAAGTCAGTCGTCGAGGCGAAGAGCACCTTTCATCTTAATACTCAGCTTGCGACGAACTGGCAGACCAGTGGCGGTCTTCAACTATCCGACAGTAGCGCCGAAGAGATCCCTGCATTGCAAGCGGTGTATGACTCGTGCGCATACATTGGGAAATGGTGTGGCGAGCCGGGCGATTCATCCCATGCGATGCGGAAATCACTGGATGGCGAATACCTGCCGCCGCACGGGTCAAAAAGTTTCCAGCGACTGCAATCCATTCGACGGGCCGATGGTGCTCTGTGCGGGTATCTTGAGATCTATCACGGATTTCCTGATAGTCACACCTTCTGGATTGCGACGCTGGCGGTTGCCAGAGCTTTTCAAGGTAAGGGGATCGGTCGAAATGTGGTCACTGGCCTCGGTGCACAAGTGAGCTCGCTGGAAATTTATGAACAAATCGGCTTAGGTGTAGGAGTGAAAAATTGGCCTGCTCTGAGGTTCTGGTTGGCCAACGGGTTTGATCGTGTTTTAGCGTTCAAGGGCGATTCCGAATGTTCCGAAACTACCTTTGCTAACTTATGGTTGTGCAAGAAACTCTCATAGCGTGGCATAATATTCCAGCTTCTGAGATACGGGCAGATGGTGTCGAACGATTTGGAAGGGGCAAACAACTTTCCTCAGCGCGGTCGGTCTACGACCGGCCATGTCATGACGCGGAAGACCACTTTTCTGGGCGAGCTTGAGAGCGACACTGCCGGCCAACGAGTTTTTCTTGATAGCCACGGTCGCATGTTGCAAACATTCCATCCGGTTGCTGGAATGGCTGACATGCTGTCTATTATGGGCGCGGATGGCAAGATTGTTCTTGAATTAGAATTTGATGGAGTAACTTTTCACAAGGTCGAAAGCGATGCATCCGGACGGGTGTTCAAAGATACTTTCATAGACCCCGACTCGGGCGATGTCATCGTAGTTGATCATCGGTTAGACCAAGTGACAACATTTAAAGATGAAGCTGATGGCGCGGTCACGGCCATAGTTTTTAAAGATGGCACGCTCTCGTACACCGAGAGCATCGCCGGTGATGGCACCGTGAAGCGGGTTGTTTACGAACACAATGGTCGTGTCTACGCGGCGCGAACCAGCAAAATTATCGCTCCGAGCAACACCGCTCGCACGTCTTTTGTTTATGGTACAACGGACCAAGGAAGGCGATTGATCTTTGTTTCTCATGCAATAAACAAAGAGAAAACCGAGTGGAAATTTGACGGATCTCGCCAGCCCTTCGAGCTGTCCATCATGACGCCGGGGGCTAACACGGTATTGAAACGTCTGCCAAAAACAGACTTGCTGGAAGGTATGACCCTTGATGCTAATGGGGGCTTCTTGTGGGATGTCACCATGGACGGCACTGCTCGCCTCATCTTGCGCGATGAGAGCAGTGGTACGGAACCTGCGGTCATCAAACCGAAATGGGATGGTGCCGGATACAAAGGCGCTGTGCCCGTGGTGGAGAATGTGCAGTGGGATCTTGACGCTGGCGCGTTGGAACGATTTGAAGAAAGTGGAGAGAGAGTACTTCAATATTTTTACGGACGGCAGGATAAATACGGGGCTGATGGAAGCATACTTTGGAGCGATGGTCAGGGAGAAAGATCTTGCCTGTCTCCACAGGGTGACGTAGTAATTAACCATGCCGACGGTACTTCGGAATTCATGAGTTCGGGATCCATCGAAAAGCCCGCTGCGGTGGAACTTTATCAACAGGATCAAGCGCTGACGGATAACTTGAGCGACGTTGAGCTAGCGTTTCTGCAAAACCACGGAAATAACATAGACCCCAGGGATTTCCTGCGAATGCATTGCCGTCTGCGTAGCAAGCCTCATCAAATTGACGGTCTGTTGAAGCAGTTGGATGAATTTAGCAATTTGGATAATGCATCGGTGTCTCCGGAACAGATTCAGCTCCTTTGTGCAAACCTTTTGCATCACGTGGCGTACCCGCAAGAGGTCTATCAGGGGCGCTGTCCGGCCACTGCTGCTGCTGCGATTCAAATTGATTTTGTGATTGAGAATCCCACTCGTTATGTTGCAATAGTTAAAGAGTGTCTTCGCACGGGGCAACTTCGGCTTGTGGGCGGGACTACCGTGCCCATGGACATTGAGAATTTGCTCGCAGCAGATTGTACCGGTAGAGACATTGCAAGCCGGGTATTCCAGATCGCCGTATTTCGATGTACCGGTTTTCCGGACAAACTTTTTGAAAATACTCGCATTGGCATTGGCGTTAACACTCTTCAGCGAACCGGGGTGGCTCCCAATTTGGAAGCCATGTCGGCTGAAGAGATTAGCAATACTATATTTAGTCTGGGTGGTGGCGAAGCGTGTGTTCTTGAAGTGCGTCAGGCTGCCGAACTTTTTGCAGCTTACAGAGCCACAGGGTACAGAACTATGATTCTCGCGGTTAATTCAGCACTACCTCCTTTTGAACTCACTGCGTCACCCTGGCAGCACCAGCTGGTGAATGTACTCTCGTGCGATAGTGCTCGAAAGCTATATCAGCTCTGCGATCCGGCTGGGAATCTACGTCGAAGCTCCGGGCAGTTCGATGAATCTCTACTGTTTCGAAATATGGTAACACTTGAGGATGGTGACGACCGCTCTCACGGGTTGGCGATAGTGCATGGCGGCGCCCATGGTCGGCGCTTTGTAATCAGCGCCGGAAGTCTCGTGAGGAGGCGATAATCCGATGTCGAACGAGCAATTTAAGCCGTATCAATCTCAATTCGGGTGGCGAATGAATGTGCCTCCAAACTTTGTACCTTCTCCATTGACAGCAAAGAAGGAAGACTATCTGCTATTCGGTTCGGTAGCTGCAGTTCGGTTTATTCGCCCTACCGGAGAGGCGCTGCTGTGTTGGGACTTGCTTCCGGGAGCTCCTGTGGTGGAAGAGGTTATGTGCCGATTCTTGTATGTTCTTGAGAAAGGAAATCCGGTCGACATTGAAGTGCTCGATCGGGTGCTTGCACCCATTGCACCACCGCCAGGCTCCGTATACGGTGCGGCGGTGGTGGAGTTAGCTGACGGTTCCCCGGCAATGGAGATTTTGGAGAGCTTTGACATGGCAGGGACGCCGATGAAGTCTTATCAATTATTGTTTGCCTGGCCTGAGAACCGATATTGGCCTGCCGGTTCAATGATGACGACTATGCAGGCTTATTGTGATCCTTACGAGAGAGGGGTTATATTTGCTCATCGAGAGGAATTTGCGGGCTACCGAAATTTTCGAGCCGAAGCTATAACAGTGGGCGAACCCGAGCGGTTACAACGCATTTCTTTTTCGGCGCCAGCAGATGTGTTTGACAAATTGCTGCCGGACATTAGAGAGTCTGGAATTTCATTTCAGATGACGAGAAAGCCGCCAGCCCCGTGGAGAGAATTGGAGACGAGAGGACCCACCGCGCGGCAGGCACTGGATCGGCTAAAGCCGCTCCGCGCCGGTCCTGGTTCTCGACCGGCCAGGTAGCCGGCCGGCGTTACAAGGGCGCCCTCCGCCCAGATGACTGAGGTCGTTCAACCTTTTGTCAGATTTGCTCAGTAGAGTCTTCCGTGAAGCTAAATTCGGGGGGCAATCTCGTTGATACAAACGACAATCTCGTTGACTTATTGCCCTTACGAGCGGGGGCGTTTCTTTTCGGGATCGTAGAAAGGAAATTTGACCACCGTTGCGGGAATGCGCTTCTGATGACCATCCAGCTTGCCCACTTCTAGTTCTGTACCAAGTGCGGAATATTCCACTGCCAGGCGACAAAGTGCAATATTCTTGCGCAGAATCGGAGACCGAGTTCCGCTAGTGATAACGCCAACTTGTGTGCGCCCGATGTGAACGCAATCGCCATGCCCCGCCGGCTCATTTCCATCCAGCTCGAGCCCGACAAGTACTCGCTGCGGGTGTTCCTTCCTGCGACGCAAAGCGTCCTTGCCGACAAAATCATCTTCGTTATTGAGTGCCACGGCAAATCCAATGCCGGCTTCAAACGGATCGATTTGATCGTCGAACTCATAGCCTGCGAAAATCAACCCGGATTCAATTCGCAGTATATCGAGTGCGGCCATTCCGAGCGGTTTAAGCCCGTGATTTTGACCAACTTCCCAAATGCGGTCCCATACAGCCTCAGCGTCTGCGGGATGGCACCAAACCTCGTAGCCCAACTCGCCGGTATAACCGGTGCGGGAAACAAGCACAGGCACGCCGGAGCCATTGTCGAGCCTGCCGACGGTAAAGCGGAACCAGCTTAATTCTTCCAGCGTCGCTCGAGCCGGGGGGGTCCATATTATCTGCTTCATTATTTCTCTACTGTTGGGCCCTTGGACCGCAAGATTGTGCAACTGTTCCGTGGACGATCGAATCCAGACCCGTAGCCCGAGACGCTCAGCCTGCTGGCGAAGCCAGATTCCATCAAAATCATCGCCGCCAACAAAGCGAAAATTGTTCTCTGATAAACGATAGACCGTGCCATCGTCTACGATACCGCCATGTTCATTGCACATCGCCGTATAGACGACTTGGCCCACCGCGAGCTTTCGAATATTACGCGTGGTGGTGGCTTGCATTAAAGCCTCGGCATCAGGACCGAGAATCTCGAATTTGCGCAGAGGAGATAGATCCATAACAACGGCCTCTTCTCTGCAAGCGTGATACTCATCGAGAGTCCCATACTGAGCAAAGCAGTTAGGCAGCCAGAAAGATCGATAATCGACAAATGTTCGAGTGAGTTGTGAAGTACGCGAATGAAACCCTGTTTCGCGAGTAAGCTGGGGGGGAGCATCAGCAGTCATACGATGTGCAATACCTCTGGAGAAACTGTTTTTGTTCGAATATACTCGTACGTGAATATCTGTGGGGTTCCAGCCATTGGCCGGGTCGATGTCGTCCGGGCAGGCTGAGGAAGCGCACACCAGATCCGTCAGAGCTCTGAGCAATACATAGTCTCCGGGGCGCGACCACGGTTCGTCCAGGAAGATGACATTATTTCGATCGATGGCGGTATTGTAGAAGAAATTGATTGCCGGCCATCCTGCTCGCGGTGCAATCTGATAAGGTGTGAGTACCTCATTGAAATTATCGGAACAGTTGGAATGACCCGGGTAACCCATATCTGCGTAATACTTAGCAGTGCACGCTAAAGCGAAAGTGTCGTGGCGATTGACCGTGTCTCTGACAACTTCGACCATGGCTCGCATATCTTGATCGTAAAACTTGCAGTAGAGTCCTGGCTGAGGATAACTGTTTCCCATCAATGTGCGAGTTGTGGTGGCGTCTAACCCTCGTTCCTTGCCCGTTTGTAAGTCCGCATAATCGAAAGCGAGAAAATCGGAGCACTGCCTCCCTGCCACATCGATTATCTGAATGTATTCGCCAGCCTTTATTTCATAGCTGAGAGCGGTTCCTTTGTTCACCCGCAAATCCAGCCGGGCCTCTGCCAGGGGAGGTGGAAGACGTTCCTCCACGGTCAGCGGCGAGAGCCGTTTTACAAAGAGATCGAGATCTCCGGGTGCATCTTGTTGATCGACCGACATTCTTTTGCCTGGCGCTGCAACTAGCAACACAACCGTTCTCTCGGCAACAAAAAGCTGCGAGGAGCCTGCACGGGTCTCCTGGTCGAAGATTTGAAGAGCCTTAATATTGTCGAGAGCGATTCGATATTTCGCAAGCTCCTCGTCAAGCATCAATGAGTCTTCGCTTCCCGGGTCTAGTGGCGCCGGCCACGAGCAACCATTATGTCGTGTCCTGAAGGAAGCAAGATCTTCGCCACCATCGAGGTCGAACGCAGCAAGGAGACATTGCTGCATTCCCTCCCTGTTCACCACGGTTATGGTATCGCCGGCAAAGATCTTTACTGCAAGCGATCCCCCGCCGCGCACGCGATAACGCTCTACTCCCGGTGGTAGAAACGCGATTCCAGGTTCTCGGACTCGTTTGCTTGTAACCGCTAACATAATTACTCCGTGCTAATTTCTTCTCTCGGTCTCGCAAGGTCGGTATGTACAAGGACTGCGCAACCTCGCACAGGAGGTGCTTGCGTTGCAACAGCAGGAGCTAACGCTCGTAGCGTCAGATTATTCCTCAATTAGGCTCAGGAAAACTGCAAGAGTCCGCAGATTACGCAATTATCAACTTTATCGTGAACTCGGGTGGATAGTTTATTCGAAGTGACCGGTTTCCGGAGGAGAATGTGGCGTAGATGAAGAAAATCACCCGTAAGCCGGGTGGACGCGGGATTATCACGAGCATTTAATATCCACTCTCGACTTAATATCCACTCGCTACGTTCCTTGACGAGACCTCGCTTGCTTTCCGACTCAATGAAGCCAGCGTGTTGCAGCGTGAAAAGCCGGGAAGCGAGCGAATCGTTTATCAGTTGCCTATCTTGCGAAGTTCCGCCGACCGTTTCAGTGCTTGTGCTGCTTGATCCGACCCGCCAGTTCGTGCATGCGCGATCGCGTACAAATCGTAGAGTGCTGCATCAGACGACTCCAGTTTCTCTGCCTCTTGTAGCACTGTCAATGCATCATTGAAGCGTTTTCGCTGCACATGTAGATTCGCCGATTCCAACAAGGTTCCATACGAACGGCCCAGTTCGAAGGCTCGTTTTATGTCTTCCTCGGCTTTGGGGAGTCGGCCTGATTTTATGAAGGCATTTGCTCGCCCACAGAAGAATTTCTGTAGCAATGCCGAATCAGACCCGGTGCCGTTGGTCAATCGCTCTTTTGCAGTTTTAATTACGAAGTCGAAGTCTTTTATCGCCTCTGCATACTCGCCCTGATTGCACTTCAGAAAGGCGCCGTGACTGATCGCTATATAATTTTCGGGAGTCCGCGACAGTTTTCTGAACGCATCCAACGCCGCACGACCATCCCCGGATTTGGTGCACAACTCAATAAGCTTCCGGCAAATCTCCTCAGCTATCGTTGAGCTGTCAATCAATCGGTATGGAATCGAAACAGGATCACAAGTCAATAATCGTGTCAATTCAGCAATGGTCTGCCGGTGGTCTCCAGAGGCTTCTAAACATAGCGCTTTTACATAAACCGCTGCCGAATTTGGTATTGAACGGTCCTCTAAAGGGGCCAGAACATCCATCGCTTCCTTGTACCGTCCGATTCTATAGAAACACTCGGCATAAGCCACCTTAACCGATTCGCCATATGGGGCAGAGATTTGATCCAGGTCCTGAAGTGCCAAATCGTGACGGTCAAGTGTTATGAGCAGTGCGGCACGCCAGTAATACGCCAATTGATCTTTTGGATCTGCCTCAACAGCCTTGTTATATGCTTCCATCGCACCTTCTGAATTCCCATTGTGAGCAGCCATTGCACCTTTCCATCGCCAACATATGGCAGATTCGGTTCTTTTAGCCAGGTCCGGATCTAACTTGACCGCGCGATCAAACGAAGCAATGCCTTGCTTAAACCCTGCTGGCGACGGACTGCTCTTCAGGGTATTGAGAACAGACGCAATGCCTTGCTTCTGTAAGGACGACGGACTGCTCTTGTGTGTGTTGAGAACTTCGGGAAAGGTAAAGGGATCGCGATCAATTTTGGTCATTGCTTCATTCGCGGGTCCCAGATTGGTTATCGCGAGTCCCAGATGGGCTAACGGAGAATCATCTATGGCGATTGCCGCCTGGTAGTCAGATACAATGTTCGCGAAGAATTCTTCACTGTTGCGTCGGGCTGTTGCTCGTTCCATAAAACCCGCTGACTCATTGGGGCGCAATTTGCAGTATCGTGAAAATGCCTCGACTGCTTGTTCGCAGTACTTGCTTGCTCGCGAAGGTGATTGCGTTCGTGCGTGCAAGCGCATAAATGCTCGCCCCTGAGTCATGGCCAACTCGGCATCCAGAAGTCCGACGCGATGCTTGTAGGCGGTAGCAACTGCATTGACGAGGAGTTCGTCATTACCGATTGCAGCCAGGCTCTCTGCAAGTATTCCCCAGCAACTTTGATCTTCAATGGCTGATGGATCTGCCAGCAGCGGGGTTTGTAGATCCGCTATACATTCTGTGTGCATTCCCTGCCTACCTGCACATTTTCCTCGCAGTATCTTTATTTCGTTATCGGTGGGAACGCTTTCAAGGATAGAGTTGCAGTCTGCCATTGCTTCCTTGTACAATGTGCGCGAGTACAAAATTCTTGCCCGAAGCTTCAATGCCATTATCCAGTTTGGCTTTAGCGAGAGTGCGGTATTCACTGTTTCCTCTGCTTTTTCATCCTCGCGAATAAAGTAATAGTTTGTCGCTAAGGAGCACCACGCGGTAGCGTGCTGAGGATTATATTCCAAACATTGAGTAAGATCGGCGATTGCTTTCTGGTAGAGCTTCAATTTCGTAGAGGCCAGGGAGCGCAGATAATATGCTTCGGGCAGATGCTCGCGCCGCGCTATGGCATTGGTAAAATCGGCTTGCGCTTCGGCGTAGTTCTTCCATGCCAAGTTGAGCGAACCAATCTTCAGGCACCATTCAGGATTTTGCGGTTCGAGGTCTGCCAACACGTTGTAATGATGCAGCGTTCCCCTCAAATTTCCCTCTGCTTCATATAATTCAGCCAGGGCCGAATGTGCACCGGCCAGCAGCGGATTCAACGTAATTGCCGCTAGAAGCTTCTCCTTCCGGAGCACAGGGTCTTGATTGGCACCCTTCAGCACTTTGCTCCAGGCAACGTGGATCTCGGCATCGAGCGACGGGTTATTGCCGATTCTTAGCGCCGTGGTGAACGCCGCCAGGGCTCGGTTAGTTTGATCGCCGACACCGGAGTCTTTTTCCGCAAGGGCAATTCCGATCAGATAATACATCAGCTTGCTTTTGAATCCGCGTTTTTCTACCTGAGCAAACTGCTGCAATGCCCACTGGTAGTTGCCCTTTGCCATATCAACCACGGCCAGTCCGAAATCAATCAGTTCTGGAATTACAGATCCGGTGAGTTCCTTGCTGCGATGAAAATGTTCTGTAGCTTCATCGAAGAGGGATCCTTCTACCGCTATGAAACCACGTGAGACGTTGTACGCTTGCTCAACTTCATCTGTGATCGATCCGCGTGGATTATACGTTCGGGCAGACTCATAGCTCTTGCGTGCGTCCGAATAACGCTCAAGCGCGCAATAGGAAATGACGGCTAGATCATATGCTCTCGAACGTAATTTATGATCCGCTGCAGTTTTTATGCACTCTTGAAGGTTGGTCAGTGCTTCCGGGTGCATCGCCAATCCTTGAAGAGCAACTGCCCGAAAACAACTACAGCGCGAGTCTGCCGGCGCTAGTTGTCTGGCTCTATCTAGTACATTGAGCGCTGTGCCGAATTGTCCCGCAGCCACCAGTGCGATTCCGAGGTCCAAATGTGCATCGGCATTCTCTGGAGCGATTCTTAGAACTTGATCTAGATTTCGAACAGCTTCGTCATAGTTACCCAGTTTGATTTCCCCTCGAGCTCGTTGAATCAGGAGATCTTCAAAGCTGATGTTACGTGTGAGTAAAGCCACTGCTTCTTCTTGTTTTCCGCTGCGAAGGAGTTGAATAACTTGCTCTACATCAGCAGTTGGCGGGAGGTGCTCAATTTGCTTGGCTGTGAGAGCCTCTATGTTATTGCTGGACCAGAGGTCGGTCACATCGAGGGGTTGCTCCACGGACGCTACGTAATCTCTCAGCAGGCTGCCAGGCGCCGCTGAGATGGCCAGCGGCGGAATCTTGATTAGAGAAATTGCCGAATTGAGTTCAGGAATGTCTTTGGGATTCCACAAGACAAAGTGTTGGAGTAGCCGTGCGTGACCGCTTATTTCGTTCTGCTTGTGTGATAGGAGACGAAGAAACATCCGCGATGATGAGGAGTTCTGATAGTCGGCCTGGCGGAGCAAAAGGCACTCATCGCCTACGCCAAAGTCGTGCCAGAGGTTGACATCTAAAGACAGACTGATTAGAGCGCTGTGAATAACCCACGCCGAAAAGTTATCCAGATACGATCCAAATGTGTACTTGGTTCGCCCTGGATGCTGGTAATTGCGATGGCCAAGTTCGTTGCTTGTCCACCCTGCCAGAGCGGGTACGTACATACCGTCGTAATCAACCAGCCGCAATTGATCGTCATCCACCACCAGGATATTGCCATGCTGGAGGTCACCATGAGCGATGCCTGCAGCGCGCAGATCCGACATCATCTCTTTAAATTTTGAAATAAGTGCTTGTAACTTTACTTGAGAGCGAAAGTTCTGTTCCAAATAGTCGGTGAGAGTTACTCCCTCTACCCAATCCATTTTCAGGATAGGGTACCATCGCCCTCGAACCAGCACTCCTTCGCGTTGGTACTCGAAGCTCACTGTATATGGCAAATTATCAGTCATGATGAAGTCGCTGATTTCGGCGTAACGTTGCTCGACATCATTGATGCGATGCAGGAAGCAACGAACAGCCACGTCTCTGGTGGCACACCTGAACCGATAAACGCTGGCAAAAGCTCCAGTGGTTACTTTGGGCAAGCCGAGCTTTGTTAACTGGCAATTCCCTTTCTGCAGTTCGGGATCTTTGAAGCATAGCGCTGCCATTTGCATGGCTTCATTGTATTCTTGTGGACTGGGCCAGCTCATGCGCTACATCCCCCAGTCTTTGACTGCTGACACATTCCCGCCATCCGCGTTTTTCTTTTCAGTCGTTGCGTGGTGACATCCTTCCCCGCTATAGCAATCATGAAACGGGCTTTTGCTCACTCTTACGCGAAGATTCCAACCAGCTACCGGTATTACCAGTCGCCTTCTGTTATTGTTGGATAACACTAAATTAAATTCTCCCCACAGATTAAAAAAGCCTGCCTAGTCGCCATCTAACGCAAGGTCCACATGATGATTCTCTTCTTCGATGATCTTCACCGGAAATTCACTTAGGTTTGAATCATCTTCTGCGATTTCACGGTTCAGGGCGCTTGCGTTCAACCCCATACGAAGAGGGGGGCGAGAGGCCGTCTCCTCTTGACCTTGCTATAGCGGGCGGCACATAAGTGTCGCGATCCATATGTAGCCGCCCGGCACCGGCAAATTCAGCAGCGAATCAGATCGAATAATTTCGCCATGATTGAGTAGTAAATTACTCCGTGTCGTTGGGCTTACGGCACGACTGGCGCGCTATATAGATGCGCGTCCAAGTTCGCGTCGAAAAGTTGCACTACGTCGCTTGCTAGCTGTAAGAATCAATTCACGAGAGGTATACCAATGAAAGAGAACCAAGATGCAATTGATGAATCCCTTAGCGGGCTCGATTCCGGTGAAAGAAACAACCTGATAACGGTGGCACTGCAACTGCCAAAGGCATCAAAAAGGTCGGAAAATGATTTACTCATCCGAAAAATTGACGACTCTTTTTCGGAAGACTACAGTTTCTTCTCTAAAGATGCTCGTGAACCAAACCCAATTATACGAGCGCATCAAGGTGACGCCACAGATCTAACTAAACTAGGATTTACGAAGATTTCAGTAGAGCCGACGGAGTATAAGCTTGACGCTGATGCTTCCGAAGTATACAAAAAGTTGGGCAACGCAACAGAGCATCACAAGGCATTCCTCCTTATCACCGAACTCTTGAGACGGTCTTCCGGAACCGGCGATCCGGTCATTGCGCAAAACTTTTTGAAAGCACTGTGCAGCAAAATTCCAAAGGAGCGGCAGTGTGCAGATCGAATTCTCAAGCTTCTCGGCGCCGATGATCAAAACGACACCCTGGCAATTTTACGACTGACACGAGGCCTGAATCTTCACCAACAAGATTCTCCAGCACTTATCGCATTAGTGGAAAAAGGTGGAGACAGTGCGATACTCAAGTCCATTTTGAGTTTGATAGCGAGACAAGATGATACCAGTTTTGATGCTGCACGTAATCTATTACGCGCCCTCAACACAAAAGGAATTTTGCTCGATAACGCGCTGACTGTTACTAAGAAATTAAACTCCAGAGAACAACCGGACGATGTGGTGGCCGCATTATCGAAACTATCTGACCCGATGCAATTGATCAACTACTTGCAGGTGGTTGGCTCGCCTGAAATGACGACGGCGGCAAAGGAGCTCACTGCGAAATTGCAAGATGCAAAAAACGGCGCCGTTGCGAAAGATGTTTTGCGATCTCTTGATTCGAATTTGCCTATTGATAAGGCCGATGGCAATGAGTTGCTGAACATGATCAACAACCAGAACGGAACAATCAGGTCTTCGGCTTGGAAATTGATCGACTCCGTTCCAGATGTATTTGAGCGGAACAAAGTTCTGCGAGTCATCAGTGATCCGTCGATGAGTACCGCCTCAGCGGCGCTCCTCGATTGGCTAGGAAGCAATGTTCCAAACACTCGAAATGCTGCTCGCAAGCTCGTTTCTATTCTACCGACTGAAGAAAGGGTGGCTAACCCGATTAACAAAGATGAAACGCCAATTGCACATTTCTTGCTCGCAATGGCTAACAAGGATAAGAGCGGACAAGACTGCTGCCTTTCCCTCATCGCGCGAACGAATCATTGGCAATTAAATCAGATTCAACAACTGATGAGTCTTGATGCTAAAGCTGGACAAACAATTATTAGTTGGCTAGCCGGCAACGACAGTTCAAAGCAGAATGCTGCCGCGGTCTACCTGAATTGTAGTCATACCACGCAGATTGAGCTAAGCCAATCTCTAGGGACAGATAAGGGTCAAAAGCAAGTAGTATCGCTTCTCAACGGGGGAAATGCAGGCTGCCGCCTGGCATTCCCTAAGGTCATCGATAACTTAATTAATCTAAGAGGCGAAACTGATCCAAACCTTCAGCGGGGACTAAGGCTGATAGAGGAGTATCTCGTCAGCAACCGACCAACCGATCAAGTCATTGCTCAACGAGCCCTTTCCGCATATTCATACCCTTCTCATAGTGAAGATGCCCTGAATTTGATCAAGATGTTGGGCCACTCAGACACTCAGGAACAAGCTAAAGAAATGCTGCGTGTTGTTATGCAGCCAGCTCAACGAGAAAAATTGTTGGTGATTCATTGTTTGAATCGACAGCTCGGGCAAACGTTATTAAAGCTTTTGGATTCGAATGATTCCAAACCTCTGCTGAACGTGGTTGAGGCTGCGCTGCCTCTACCCGGTAATGAGATTTTCGACGTCGGTAAAATTGCTAAATTTGTTGACATTGTGAAATCCCCGGACAAAGCGATGGCTGCTGACAAATTGAAAACCACTGTTCACCCGTCGGGCGTTGCTTCACTGATGAAATTACTGACGAGTACCGCGAAAGACGAATTGACAGCGGGAGAAAAAATTCTTGCGAATCTCAACAGCAAGTCTTTCAAGCAGGAATATGTGGCACTGCTCAACGGCGGTCTCTCACCACGAGACCTTGTGGCTGCGATGGCGCAAGAAAAAACCGACCCTCCTAGTTTTTCTTCATTAGTTCGCGCCAGTAAAGGCAGTCCTAATGAACGCGGTTTGGCCCGGGATGTGTGCCGAATGCTAAACGAAAATTATGATTTCAGAAACCCCAATGCTAAACGATTGTTGGGCATCATGGGAAACAAAGATTATGCCGAGAAACTGAATAAGCTAGTGTCACACTTTGACACTGATTTATCTTATGAAGACCGACTCCATCGGCTAAACCTCTTTGGACAGCGAGTCAGATTTCCGCCAGACAGAGCGCGCTGTTTCGAATTGTTGAATATGGCCGACAATAATGCAAAAGCGGCGCAGGCTCTATTGACTATGTGGTTAAGCTCCTCCGAACAAACCAGTAAAGCAGCAAAAAAGCTTTTGGACCTTCGGCTGAGCGACAATGCCGCGGAGCACCGGCTTGGAATAAATCTGAGTCAACACCTGGAAACACCAAAATTTCAATTGGCGGATTTTTTTTCATATGCAGAGGCCAAAGAAAACAATCCGGCGTCGGATTTGCGCGCTTGGAATTGGTTTGTTAGCAAGATGGGCAGCTCAGATATCGATGACCAGAAAGCGGCAGTTAGATTGAGCATATTGCTGCGCCAGGATTCCGAAGAATCAAGACGCCCAACCGGAAATACTCAAGCCGGAGAAATGCTGGTGGGAATGCTGTGTTCAGCACGACACAAGAAGCTCGCGGAAGGCATTTTGCGAAACTTGGATGTTAAAGGTATTATTGACTTTACTTGGATGGCAAGCTTCGATGCCAAAAGCCGGATGCCCACCCCGGAGTTAGACCGTCTATTTCCGCATATGGGAGTTAGTGACTGCTTATCAGCATGGTTGCAATCACCGAATCCGAAGGATGGGGAAGTTGTGCGCAAGTTGCTAACAGTGGATAATATGTCTCGCAATGCCGCTGTCAAACATCTCTGGGCGAATAAGAACAAATTCTCTTTTGCCAGAGACGTCCTTGAGCTAGCGGAAAATCCATCCCAAATTGAATACGTTTTGAGAATGCTTCAAACTCAACAAGGTGAAAAGGTCCTGCGACAGACTCTACAGCTATGCGGTACAGCTGAAGGCAAAAAATTCGCCGCCAAACTGATCAGTGCGGAATTGCGCGATGATGAAGCAAGTGAATTGTTGAAGCGCGTGACCAATTCGCAAACGAAACAAGGAGCTGAAAGGCTCCTATCGCAGATTGTCATCGAAAACGGCGCTTCTCCCTTCTTTGGGGACGCGGGACGGCAATTATTGCACATGCTTAGTGATCAAAAGAAGAAGGACGCTGGCGAATCGCTCCTGCTCTACTGGAGCAATCATCCTACTCGTGTGCCGTTACAGGCGCACGTAGTGTTCGCATCTATTTTTTCGCGCACGGACCTGCAAGTATCAGCCGCAAATATCAAATCGCTTATTGAGTCAAAAGAACCTTCGGACAACGAGGCCGCTACTCGACTAGCGTGTCTGTTACAAAGCCACTCTGTTAAGAGCCGGGAGATTGGTGAGGAATTGGTACTTATGTTAAACAATGAACGACATCGAAGCGCCGCCATTCGCCGTCTGAAAGAAAACGAACAGGGCACATGAATATTCCTATCTTTATGCGAAAACACTAATCATAGAGCAAAAGCCTCCAGCAGAAGATGCTGAGAAATTCACTACTATTGTCCGGTCGATTCCTTTAGCACAAACCAAACATAGTTAGCGCGACGACATCAGGCACGGAGGTCTCTATGGCGAAGATACTAATAGCAGAGGATGATTCAAACCTAGGTGAACTTCTGGTGAAGATCATCGAAGAAGAGAATCATCATGTGGACCTTGCGGTAGATGGGGACTATGCAGGTTTTCTGCTAAGCAACTATAAGTACGATGCCGCAATCCTTGACTGGGAAATGCCGATTCAAACAGGTCTGGAAATTTGCAAGAAAATTCGCGCAGCAGGCGACATGTTACCTATTCTTTTTCTGACTGGACGAAGCGATGCACAATCAAGAATTGAAGGATTGGAGGGCGGCGCCGACGATTACTTATGCAAGCCATTTCTAGCGGAGGAGCTACTTGCAAGAGTTAGAGCCATTCTACGACGCAATAGCCACGATAAAAGGCCGGTACTGAGCAGTAGCGGCATCTCCTACGATCCGGCAAGCGGTTGCGTATCAAACAACGGAGTGTCAATCGTTTTGCGACGGAAAGAATTAGCAATCCTGGAATTTTTTCTGCGTAATCCAGATCGAATTTTCACGCTACAACAACTTTTAGAGAATGTCTGGCCATCCCAATCGGACACCGTTCCAGAGACACTCCGACCGATTATTAAGAGCTTGCGAGACAAACTGTCCAGTGATTCCGCAGACTGTCCCATTGTAACCAAGCACGGACGCGGTTACATTTTTCTCTCAAACTCGTCGAACACTGGTGCTCGATGAGTGGCGTTGTCGTGCGAGAGTAAAACAACTGCACTTGAGGACATCGAGTCGGGGTGTATCCGGGCTCTTGATCGATGACGCGGTCCGAGAGGTCGTAACCGCTCCGCCTTGCCAAAGCGGGCGGCAAAATAAGTGTCTCTCCATACGTAGGCAGCCGGCACCGGGAAAGTCCGCAGCGATCGAATAATTTCGCCATGATTGAGCAGTACATTATCCTTGTCGCTAGGTTCACTGCGTGATTGACGCGCTATATAAATGAGTGTTGCACAACGTCGGTTGCTGGCGGTAACATCGATTCAGGAGAAGTATCCCAATGGAAGAGAACCAAGATGCAATTGACGAATCCCTTAGCCGGCGCGATTCCGGTGAAAGAAACAACCTTGTAGCGGAAGCACTCCAACTGCAAAGCGAAGGACGTTCAATTCGTTCGAATAATGATCGATTCAATAACTCTGCTGATTCACTTCTGCCCAATCTAGAGCTTGTTGACAATAGCGCAAAAGATTCGACCGGCAAGTCGACTGCACCACCAGACGGACCGCTGGGAGGCCGTGGTGAAGCGCGCGGCTCAAAGAATCCATTGGAATCGAAGGACACCAAACCTGAGGGCCCGCCTGATGGCAAAGCATCTCCCGCGAAGGAAGTCGCCCCGCCTAACGGAGTGCGCGGTGAAGCGGGCGTCCCGAAAAATCCATCGGAATCGAAGGATACCAAACCTGAGGGTCCGCCGGAGGCCAAACCAACTCCTTCGAAGGAACTCGCCCCACCTAATGGAGTGCGCGGTGAAGCGGGCGGTCCAAAGAATCCATCGGAATCGAAGGACACCAAACCTGAGGGTCCGGCGGGCAAACCATCTCCCGCCAAGGAACTGGCCCCGCCCAACGGAGTGCGCCCACTACAAAAAGCCGTGCCTGGTCCTGATGGCACTTTACCGTTTGCTCCGGAAAAGCCTGCATCATCTCAACCAGTAATTTCCTCGGAAAAGCCCAAACGATAGTAACGCCTTCGTTATCAATCTTTCATGTCGTAGGTGGAGTGACCCGTCACTTGGGTCATTCCAGCCTGCGCAGTAATTCCCCGCATTATTCACCGATATTGCTGAATAATCCGGGATTCCGCAACCTCGATGATTGACATCCGCCTTAGAAGATTATGCTGGGTGCCAGGGGTGGCGAAAACCGTTATCAGATCGGTTAGCATCCAGGTTGCGGAATCGCTGCACTGCGGGCGTGAGCCGGTGAAAGACGCGTTGCCGATGGTATTAACTGCAATATGTGCGCAAACAAATCTGAAGAGTGTCCTTCGGTGCAACCCTTAAAGCAAGCTGTCGTGGCTCAATGGAGGTCAGGCGCGCACGAACTTAAGAATTGGGCATAGAGGATTTGGCGGAGTGTATGAAGAATTAAGACAATTCCTGTCAAATGGTCGTGGTTCTCGATGCAGAAGTCTCGATACAGAACGAGGAGAGCCATGTCAGGCTCCCTACCGGCCGGTTGTCCTCCCTGCTTAAGGAAGAACCGGCAAACAGCTTTACACGTACACTCGACCTCCTACCAGCACATCCGTTGCAAGTTGAAAGGCGGTGCGAGAACTGGCAATCTTATTCGGGGCAATGAAATGTGGAATTGATTGAAGCCGATGGCCACAAAGGCAAGCAATCTATGCATTAGGAGCCACGATGTTTTTCTCTTTCGACCTCGACAAACTACAAGGTCAAGTAATTAATGAGGACATCAAATTGCTGAGCCTCCTTGGTAAAGGTGGTATGGGAGTTGCGTACAAAGCCCACCAGAAGAGCCTTGACCGATGGCTCTGCATAAAATTTATGCAGGTGAATCTCATAGCTGAGCCAAAATGGTTCGCACGTTTTATGCGTGAAGCCACAGTTCTTTGTCAACTGACTGACGAAAATGTGGCTAAGGTGTACTTTGTGGGGTTGCATGAAGGCGCCTATCCATACCTTGCAATGGAGTATGTTCAAGGTTCGACCCTGCGAGAGCTGCTGCCTGAAACCGCAGTCGATTGGAATCGCACGTGCCAATTGTTCTTGCAAATATCCGATTGCATGAGTCGATTGCACGCCAAAGGCTTGCTCCACAGGGATCTGAAGCCGGATAATATTATTGTGAATCGAGTTAATGAGCGAGATTCACCTAAGATTTTGGATTTCGGATTGTGCGCACTGATTTCCGGTGGTGAGACATTGACAGAGTCGTCTCAATTGGTTGGAAGCGCGCATTACATGGCACCGGAAGCTTTTACTTCGCCCCAACGCAGTACGGCAGTTGATATCTACGCTTTTGGCTGCATGTTCTTTGAGTGTCTTACTGAGACTCCGCCCTTTGCCGGAGATTCGATGTTCCAGATTGCCCGCATGCACGCACAAAGGAATCCCCCAACGCTTCCTCATGTCCACTGCGATGGTCGGATCGATAGCGAAGCTCTTTCTCTTGTTATTGCGAAAGCTCTGGCCAAAGAACCCAATGACCGATTTTCATCGTTTGACGAAGTGTCAAAGGTCCTCAACTTGGTGTTGTCGGGATACAACAAGGCTCAATTGAAAAACAGCCTCAACGTGACTTCGGTTCAACAAAAACGAAGGTGGAGGAAAACACTTGGTACGCTTGTTCTTACAATGATTACGGGCGCGTTGATTGCATCGCTGATGGTTTCTCAAAGAGCAAAAGAAACCTTAATGCAGTTGACGCTTCAGTCCTGTGAACCTGCAGAACTACCAGCACGCGCGCTAGAATTGAGTTCCAAAAAGAAATATGCGCTTGCCGCAATGTGTTGGCAGCTATATCTGCAAAAATTCAAAAATGCTGATTCCATTACTGCCTTTGCTCATTTAGCACAGTGCGAGTTTGCTGCGTCTTCGGGGGCACTCAATACGCTTGATAGCTTATGGAAGTCGGTAATTCTCAAAGCAGACAAGAACAAGACGTTAAGTAAGTCAGACATTGAAAATGTAAGGATAGCGCTTGGTATTATGCACACTTGTTTCATTTTGCCGGGCAGTAACAGGCCCATAAGCACACTGACTTCCGCCATGTCTGTCGGTCAATTGGAGCGATGCCGAACTGCGTTGGCTCGCATTCGTGGCGCATCGACCTTAGATGCAGATTCTAATGAGAAGCTTAAAGCTACCGATGCTGAGCTGGCTTTCTATCTACACGATTACCCTGGTGTTTTGGCGGCATTGCTTCCATCCGCGCTACAGTCGACAGCAAAGTGGCATGACGTTGCTGTTTTGCATCCGACTGATTGGCGGCTTACCAACCTGCATGGCGACAACGCCTTAAGCACCGTATTTACGCTTGGCAATGTTGGTGGCGAAAGAGATGAAAGATTGCGAATTGAACTGCTGCTGGATGTATTAGCGAGTCTTGAGGTACCTGATAATCCTCCGTCGCAGGTCCGATCAGGTATCCGGTTTCTTAAGCTCGTTCAGGATTACAGGATCAAGGACGAGTATAAGGCAAAGATCTACATGCGGCTGCTCCATGATTGCCTGCAGCGAAAAATCATAATTTCTGAGCCGGTGTCCGACTGGGATTTGCTTGCAATAAACCGGCGAATATTACGGACTACCGTATCTCGAAAAGATTTCCAGGAGATCTGTACTTCATTGGCTGCTATTCAGATGCAGTTAGATCCTATCGGCATTGATCGCGCCCACAGGTTGGTTACGGACGCCGCTGGATTCGACAATATCGAAATTAAATCCGATCTGTTACGAAGCGATGCTGAGCAAGCATATGAACTACTTCAACTTGGCCAGACGAAATCTGCGGCGCAAAGGATAAACGATCTGCTGTCCTCTCGCCTGACAAGCTTAGTGGGGCAAGATAAAGAATTTAGTGAATTACTTTGCCGAAATGGGACCATGGCCGCAATTGAATGTGCAACTAGCAAAACTTTGTCGAACCCTGGCGAACTCGGCGTCGCAAATTACCATACTTTGCTATTAAAGTGGTATAAAATAGCCGGACTTTTATGGCAACAGCGCAAAGACCTTCGGGAGCCGCTCACAAATCGGTTTGTGGAGCTTGCGGCAAAAGACCAGTTTCCAGAGACCGCTTTTGAAGAGGACTCATCGCTTCCCGCAACGATCCCTGTGCGCTGGAAATATCATATTTTTGAATCAACGATCCTGAAGCTTGGTGCAACGGGAACTCCACCAGCATTGACTCTTCAGCGAAGTTTGCTAAAGTCGATGCTAAAACTCGAAGTTACTCAATGGCAAGAGTTTATCGAAATTCCATCATCTATTCTGGTAAATTTGATTGCGCACTTGCTAAACGCCGGAATGGTGAACGAAGCCGAGGAGTACACCAATTCGATCAATCCAATTCTGGATAAGTCGGGAGATTTAGATGCCATCACATTACGTGACTTGTACGCTTATCGATTGAGCCTTGTCACCGGAAGACACGATCAAGCGCAGCGGTGGGGCCAGTCAGCCTGCAAGCACTTTGCAGAACTAATCGGCCATCCTGCACGTGAGTTGCACGACTCATTTGACAAAGCGGTAGAATTGGCCCGGCATGGCAACTATTTCATGTCAGTCCCTAATTTATCAAGTGACTCCAAGTCGATCGCCACGCAGGACAAAGATTGTCTGCGCAAAGCCCTCTTAACATGTCAGGTGTCTTTGATAGTTAACCGCCACCGTACAGGCAAGCCAGACCTCAACCTGTCGTTTGCGAGCTGGCAGGCTTTTGAAACTTACCGCAGATTGAGATCCAGCAAACCAAAACTGAAGTGAAAGAGTTGGCCGCCAGTGGGTTGCATGAACAGGAACGAGCTTATAAGCCCCGTAATCACGTCTATGGATCAGGCAAGGTAAACCAGAACTGGCTTCCTTTTCCGACCTCACTTTGCACACCAATAGATCCTCCGTGTTCTTCGATTATCAATTTGCAAATAGCCAGCCCCAACCCAAAGCCCTTGTGTCCGTGGCTATCTGCAACAGACAACTGGTCGAAGCGTTCGAAAATACCGTTGACTGATTGAGCAGGGATTCCTCGTCCTTGATCAATAACTTGGAATAGAGTGGAAGTTTCATTGGTAGTAACCGCGATCATAACTTCAGTGCTATTTTCGGAAAATTTTATCGCATTTGTCAGCAGGTTCTGTAGTACCTGCTGGATTCTTTCGCCATCGGCGAAAACAGATTTGACTTGGACTTGCTGCGTAAGAGAAATGTTTTTCTCACAGGCCAGAGCGTAAACAGAAGCGAAAGCATCTTCGATAAGATCTTCGGCAGAGAGCAATTTTCTATCTATTCTTAACTTTCCGCTGCGCATCATATTTACGTCGAGCAGCGAGTTGACCAAATTAATGACTCGATGAATCTGGCTTTCTGCCTTGGTTGCCAATCTGGCTAATTCAGGTGACAACGACCCTTGTTCTCTTTGCATTGTATAGAAAAAGAGCGCCACCATAGTTAGAGGTGTCCGCAGATCATGACTCACCATCTCCACAAACTCTTGCTTCATTTGCTCAACCTCCCACCTCTGGCTCACATCGGTTAAGCTGAAGATGTAGTCGGCTGATGGTTCATCACTAAGAGTACCGATGGCCACCTGCACAGGCACGGCTTTTTCACTGCCGCGTGGTTTTACGAATCCGTCGATCAGGTCTCCCGTTGAGGTTTCGATCAGTTTAGGAAAGGAAATCGACTGCGGGCGACCCTGAACCGAAATCTCAAGGACATCTGTGATCACGGTATCTTTTAGCATGCTGATGGCCATTCTGAACAAAACCAATGCTCTGAGGTTTGCTGTTTTTATTTTTCCTGACTGATCGGTCGTTATGAGCCCGAGTGGCATCTTCTCAACGAATTGGCGGCTTTGTGTTTTGGCACCGTCCGAGCTAAGAGATTTAGAGAGCGATTCTGTTATCTTTGCTGTGTCGCATTGGACTGAACTTAAGATTTGTGGCCGCTGCGGAAAGTAAGTTCCGAATACGGAAATGAGCAGACTGGTAAGAACGATTCCTTCACAAATAAGCAGACTTTCAAATGCACTGGTTTTCGGGTCCTGCTGTAAACACAAGACCATTGCAAAAAAAATGATCGTGGCTGCTACGGAAAGAAGTTTCGCCCACATTGTTCGAACTCCGATTAACGGTGGCAAGCATAACAAAGCTCTTTCCCATTTGTTAACACTGATTCTTTGTCATTGCCGAAATTTTGCATCGGGTAGGACGAAGAACTCCCACCAGTATTTCCAGCGTTCCTCGCTCGATCAAACAGCGTACTTTAGTTTTTAGTGCCGCCTTTTTCCATTTCGGGATCTGTCCTGGATGAACCTTGTAGCTTCGTCATAATTACCCAGTTTGATTTCCCCTCGAGCTCGTTGAATCAGATCTTCAAAGCTGATGTTACGTGTGAGCAATGCCACTGCTTCTTCCTTGTTTCCCGCTGCGAAGGAGTTGAATGACTTGCTCTACATCAGCAGTCGGCGGGAGGGGTTCATGTGTTTGGCTGTGGGCGCCTGTATGTTATGGCTGGACCGGAGGGTCACACCAACCAGCTAGCGGTATTACCAGTCGCCTTCGGTTAGTGTTGTATAGCACTAAATTGCCAGAGGTTCCTAAAACCTTCCCGCTTGGCACTGATTGAATTAAGCACACCGGTCGCGCCGCACTTTCCCTGCCAGGTAATTAAGGATACGATAGTCTAGCTGAAGGGCTTGAACGCGACGCGAGAGGCATTGATGACTGACTCCGGTTCTACGGAAAAGGAAGGAAAAACCAGTTTACAGGAGTCCTCCGCCACTCTGGTTAACAGCGACCGATGCGTCGACCAGGAAAACGTCCAGCTGGACGCCGACGACCCTCTGGTCGGCACTGTACTGCTTGGAAAAATCGAAATTCGGGAGCTAATAGCGGAAGGCAACCGCGGAAGAGTCTATAAAGGGTGGCATCGCGAGCTGCGAATGGAGGTTGCAGTAAAATTTTTGCACGAACATTTTGTAGACAACAGAGAAAAGATCCTTAGATTCGAACGCGAGGCCAAAGCATCTAGCTCAGTTACACATCCTTCTATAGTGAAAGTGTTCGACTACGGCTTTGCCATAACCGGCCAACCGTTCATTATCATGGAATATGTAGCTGAAGGCACACTGGCGGATCTGCTGAAAGCGGAACGACCTGATCTTTCTACATTTTTCCAGCTCTTTGCTCAGCTGGTGGAAGCACTATCGCATGCTCATGCAGAGGGCATTGTCCACAGGGATCTTAAGCCGGAAAACATACTCATCAGCCAGACCGCTACCGAAACACGTGCCAAGATTGCCGATTGGGGAATAGCCAGGGTGGTGTTCGCCAATGAACTGAGCCCGAATTTTACCGGCACGGGCGATATTCTCGGCAGCCCGGCCTACATGAGTCCGGAGCAATGCCTGGGGCACGCGCTCGATGAGAAATCAGACATATATTCCTTAGCTTGTGTCATGTATGAGTGGCTTACGGGAAAAGCAGCATTCAGCGGACGCACTTCCTTCGATTGCATGCGCATGCATGTGGAAGATACTCCACCATCGGTTTCAGCTGTTCGACCGGAGGTGCCGCCTGCCTTAGACGTTCTTATCGCAAAGTGCCTGGCAAAGGAGCCCTCCAGTCGGCCTGGATCTGCTGAATTACGTCGTTTCATTGAATTGATGGACAAAGGAAAGTATTCGGAGGCAGCGGCTGCCTTGTCGTTACGCCGACCAATCCGGCCGGGTGTCAACCGGCAGCTTATCATCGGTGCGGTAATCACATTGACCTTCTTCGTCGGCTTGTGGATTATGACGGGGGTCGCGATTCGACAGAGTGGCCCGAGACAAGAGACGAACACCAATACGGTCGCTGATCAGTTACATTCTCAAGTTCCCGATTTACCCGTGTTGAGGAGGATGAAATCGACCGCGTCGGTTGATCCTGATTTCCCTAACCAAGTAGGGTTTCTGGAAGACATGATCTACGACTTCAAGTTGGCGGAAATGTTTCATAATGCAAACGGCAATAAAGTTGCCGCTGACGGTGCCCGCCAATTGGCGGAACAAGCGGCCTCCCGGTACAACGATGCAAAAGTGCCATCCTCCAAGAATCCATCTTTTCATTTGGTGGGTTTTTATTCAGGAGAGCCACTGAAGAAATTTGACCCTCGTGGCACGGCGAATGTGCGAGTTTCCTGTAAGGATTCACCGGTTACGCTTGGTCTGTTCGCCTACAGCGAAGTCACCTGGAATCTCGCTATGGACAAGGGGGTGAAACTAGACAGGATTTTTGTAATCGGCGAAAAGCCACAGCATTTAAAAGGCGTGCCGGTTGGAGTGCCAGTGTTCAACATATTAGACACGGAGCACAAATACAATAAGATGGATTTGATCAGCTCCGCTCGTAGTGACCGACCAACTGCGTATTCGAAACTGGCAGGGCGCGAGCCTGACACGTGGCAAAGTGCGCAAGACGCCGGCAAGGGGACATGGATTGTCGGACCGGAAAGCGATGGTTGGTTGGTGCAGCGCATTACCGGAGCGTTGAAGGCGGCTCACGCCGAGGCCATTCGAAGCATGGGCGGAGATTTCATTCCCGAAGTAAGAACTGATGCGGTTCACATGACTTTTGGTTATATAGAGGGTGGGAGTGCGCTGCGAAGCACATTCGGTTCGCTGGTGTTTCCAGAGCGTCTGGCCAAATTGGTTCCGGGCACAAATATGCCGGGTAGTTTCGGTGCTAAGGCTGCATCTACCCCCGGTTTCAGTTATGGCGACAGCGTTCCCCTGGTGGAGATATCGAAGACACTGCAATATTTTACTCACAGCTATCAACATGTCGATGAGATCGATCCTGTCACCGGTAAGAGAGCACCGCTCGACGGACCGTCCGAGGCACGGTGGAACTACTCCGACTTAGCACTCTGTCCAACGCCAAATGGAGAAGGGCTTTACCTCAAGGATGCTTGCAGCCTGTTCGAATGCAACGACATTGCCGATGTTCACTGGAAGAAGTTGGCCGATCTTCTTCCACCACCGGAAAACCAAAGGCAGGTGCTTTCTGGATTGGCTAACAGTTCTCACGAACCGGGTGTTTATTCTCTGTATGATCGTTACCCTCATGTTCAACAAGGATTTCGATATCTGCGTAAGTATTCTCTCGGTGGAAAGCTCCTGGCGGAACACAAGCTCTCCCGACGCGTGGGTACCGAATTAGCGGGAAGGTTTGGCGACACGCAGTTGCTAAATTTTGGTCGTTACTTAGTTGCGGTATTCATTACAACAGATAAGTCCTATACCGATGAGTTCAATGCGTGCTGTTATGTGATTGATCCCGCTGACGGGCGGGTGCTTCTGGTTGGCTCAATCAATCGACGAGCGAAGTAGGATAGTCGTTCACTTTTGATGCCGTGAAGCGACCGGAGGGATCGTTAAGTTGGTAAACAACTTGGTGAGCGTCATCCATGACTGCTCCCTGGCAACACCGCCAATTGCTAAACAAGCAATAGCAAACGAGATGGATGGAGACTTGAGTTTCCGTCTGCTGCAGCAGGAGAGTCTATGGAGATCGACCAGATGTTTGCAAACGTTTGGGCGCAGGAAAAGAAGATGCGCTAGGCGAGTTATGTGTTTGGTGGCTTGCTTAATACCGCTGACATTTCCATCAGCGGCATCAAGGGTACCGGTCTGTTGCGCCTAGCCGACTGCCGGTGCTGCCTCCGCCGGTGCTGCCGCCACCACTAGATCGCCTATTTTCGTGAACACAAGTTCATCGTCACTTTCGTCGATCTGAAGGTGACTTCCATCACTAAACATACCTTCTAGTAGTTTGAGTGAAAGCTCATTCTCTATGTGGCGTTGGATCACGCGCTTAAGCGGCCTGGCGCCATACATGGGATCGTATCCCTGCGCGGCGAGCCAATCGAGAGCCTTCGTGGTCGGTTCCAAGATAATCTTTCTGTCGAGCAGTCTCTTGTTGAGAATCTTGAATTGTAGAACAACGATCTCTCGGATTTCCTCTTGTGAGAGGGCATGGAATACCACGGTCTCGTCTATACGGTTGAGAAATTCAGGGCGGAAGTGTTTTCTCAATGCATCCAGTACAAGATCTTTCATGGCGTCATAAGCGTCCGCAGAGCCGGCCTCGGAACTCATCTGGTAGTCGAGGATGTGTTGGCTTCCAATGTTGGACGTCATGATGATGACCGTGTTCTTAAAGTCGACGTGGCGTCCTTTCGAATCGGTCAGGTGACCTTCGTCGAGCACTTGCAAGAGCACGTTGAAAACATCGCCGTGAGCTTTTTCAATTTCGTCAAATAGTACACAGGTGTACGCTCGGCGTCGCACCGCTTCCGTTAGTTGCCCGCCTTCGTCGTAGCCGATGTAACCGGGCGGTGCACCAATTAAGCGTGCAACTGTGTGACGCTCCTGGTATTCGGACATGTCTATTCGCACCATGGCTTTCTCATCGTCGAAGAGAAACTCCGCCAGCGCCTTGGCGAGCTCTGTCTTCCCCACCCCGGTCGGGCCAAGGAATAAGAAGCTGCCGATCGGTCGGTTTGGATCTTTAAAGCCTGCTCTGGCACGGCGCACCGCATTCGCCACCACTTCGATGGCTTCGTCCTGGCCGATTACACGCTTGTGCAGGTGATCTTCCAGTCGGAGCAGTTTTTGCACCTCGCCTTCCAGTAGCTTAGTCACAGGAATGCTGGTCCATTTTGAGACGATGTCCGCAATGTCTTCGTCGGTAATCTCTTGCGAGAGCAATTTGGGACCCTTTTTCATGTTGAAGACTTCTTCTTCCTGGTTGATTCGTTTCTCAATTTCAAGAAGAGTGCCGTACTTCAGCTCAGCGGCGCGAGCCAGGTCGGTATTCCGTTCTGCCTGCTCTATTTGAACATGAACCGCTTCTCTTTCCGCCTTCAATTGTTGTAAGCGCTGCAGGGCGTCTTTCTCCGACTGCCATTGCGAACGCAGCACATCTGCCTCAGCCTGCAGGTCGGCGATTTCCTTTTCGATTTTCTCGAGGCGCTCTCGGGAGGCAGGATCTCGCTCTTTCTTCAACGCCTCCCGTTCAATTTCCAGCTGAATCTTTCGCCGCTCAATCTCGTCGAGCTCAGCTGGCATTGAATCAATTTCAATACGCATTTTCGCCGCCGCTTCGTCAATTAAGTCGATGGCCTTGTCCGGTAGGGACCTGTCTGTTATATAGCGATGCGAAAGTACAGCCGCAGCTACCAGCGCTGAATCGGTAATACGTACACCGTGGTGAACCTCGTATCGCTCTTTCAGACCGCGCAAAATTGAAATGGTGTCCTCTACGATTGGCTCGTCAACGAAAACCGTCTGAAAACGGCGTTCCAGTGCCGGATCCTTCTCTACGTGTTTGCGATATTCATCAAGTGTGGTGGCACCAATACAGTGCAGCTCACCCCTTGCCAGCGGGGGCTTCAGGAGATTGCCCGCGTCCATGGAGCCTTCGCCGGAAGAACCGGCCCCAACTACAGTATGCAACTCATCTATAAATAGAATGATTTTACCGTCGGAATCAATCACTTCCTTCAAAACCGCCTTCAGGCGCTCTTCGAATTCGCCGCGGTATTTTGCTCCGGCGATCAATGCTCCCATATCCAGCGAAATGAGCTTCTTGTCCTTCAGTCCTTCGGGCACGTCCTTCTTTGTAATACGTTGAGCCAGCCCTTCCACTATGGCTGTTTTTCCAACCCCGGGTTCTCCCACCAGCACCGGGTTGTTCTTCGTTCGGCGCGAGAGCACTTGCATCACTCGCCGAATTTCATCATCGCGTCCGATAACAGGATCAAGTTTGCCTGCTGCCGCCGCAGCCGTCAGGTCTCGTCCGTAACGCTCGAGTGCCTGATAAGTCTGCTCAGGGTTTTGGCTAGTGACGGCTTGTTTGCCTCTTACTTTGGTCAAAATCTGGAGCAGCCGATCACGTACTATGCCATGCTGCTTCAATATTGTGCCGGCCTGGGAACGTTGAGGATCGCAGAGAACCAGCATCAAGTGTTCAATACTGACGTACTGGTCTTTTAGCCGCTCAGCCTCTTTTGCCGCGTCTTCCAGCATTCCGATGAGTTTGGAGGAAACGTGAATCTCGTCCTTCTTGAAACTCACGGCTGACGCCTTGGGCTGGTTGTTGAGGTAACGGGTGACCTCATCCACCACGGTTTCCCGGCGCACTTCCAGGGCGGAAAGAATCTTGGTCGCTAGTCCGTCTTGCTGCTCGAGAAGAGACAGCAGCAAGTGCTCCGGCTGTACCTGAGCGTGCTGAAATCGCGACAGCAGTTCCTGGCAAGTTGTGATTGCTTCTTGGGCTTTGTGCGTAAATCTGTCTAGATTCATATAGTATGCTCACTCTGCCGACAGGCGCCCCCTTTCCAGTTCTGTAAGGGGTAACGGTAGAGATTCCTCCTAGCTATGATTATGTCCGTGCTGATTATAGTCGATTCATAAATTCCGTTTTTATTTATACGTCCAATCACACGTTTCTATCTTGAGTTATTGCAGAATGACGGCTTGAGTCTCTGAGCCAAATAGAGAGGAGCCGGCGGTTTCCCGGGAGTGAACTGGATATCTGGTTCCTTACAAACAATTTGCGTGAGGAGGTGGTTAGATCTGGGAATATTGATTCTTGAGCGCCCCGCCTGCCACCGCGGTCGCCGGATCTAAAGTGTCCATTCGAGTTGGCACCCCAATTGTCTGCGACGCCCACAAGATACGCACCGGAAACAGAAAGCTATGATCGACCAGGAATATCAAGAAGACCTTTATGCCGACCTTGGAGTGGAAGAAACGGCCACCCCTGAAGAAATTCGAAAAGCTTATCTAAAGCTTGCCAAGAGATTACACCCGGACCGGTTCCCGAATGACCCCGAAAAACGTGCGGAAGCCCAGAAGGAGTTTTCGAAAGTCGCTCGTGCTCACGTTATATTGGCCGACGTCCGTCAGCGAGAGGAGTATGACGCTCTACGCGGATTCACAAAGTCTCGCGCTGGTGGTGCACTGGCCGCAGCGGAGGCTGCCGCAGCCGCTGCCCACCCGGTTCATACTCCACAAGACAAGGAGCAGTGGGCGCGAAAGCACTACGACCGTGCCAATGACTGCCTCAAACGAAAGAAATTTCCGGACGCGGAAACTGCGATCAAGGAGGCCATCCGGCTGATGCCGGAGTGTGCAGACTTCTTTGCACTCCAGGCAGAGATTCAGCTCCAACGGGGCTGGAAGACTCTGGCGACAGCATCCGTCAACCAGGCACTTAAGATCGATCCCAAGCACTACCACGCTAAAGATGTTGAACTGAGAGTGAAGGCTTCAGCTGCGTCTACCGCAACTGCGACGGGGAAGGACAAGGATAAGGCTAAATCATCATCAGGTGGCGGTGCCGGGGGCAAAAAGGGCTTCATGGAACAGCTAAAAGAGCTGTTGAACAAGAAAATGTAGCTTAGAACCAGCTTAGGACCAAGCCAAAGCAGTTGGCGATTTTACCAATGTACATCTGGACGATGGGGTGAAGC
>JAKFUT010000102.1 GCA_021732565.1 Candidatus Obscuribacterales bacterium | reverse complement strand
CTCCTGCTGTAAAAATGAAATCTTTTTGGCAATCACGACAATTTAGAGTTTTGTGCTCGAACATCGAAGGGTACCTCCTGTCTCCACCAGCTGTAAGCTGATCCAATACGTATCATGGACTGGGCTGCATGGATCACAATGCACATGTTAACCCGATATAAGAGTAGGAAAAGCATATAACCACAGCGACGACGGGGTTTTCTAGAATTTGTTCCCGAGGATTTTTTGTACGGCGCTTTCACGGCCCCTAACACTGGTGTTATGACTGACCAAAACTTCCCCCCGTGGTGATGAGAATCAGCCGCAACTGGTCCCGAAAGGGGCTTCTGAAGCGGGCTATCGAGCTTAGGGTAAAACTGTGAAATTCTCGTGGAATTTGTGTGCAATTGGTGGCATTGAAGAGATCGAGACTGCCCTTGTAGCACTTCTCTTTCCAACAGGTTTGTTATAGCACGAGGCCGAAGCCGCAAGGTGCATGAAAAATCGCCCCGTGCAAAGCACACGGCAGCAGACTTTGCCTCAAGAAATCAAAGACATTGAAGAGATGAATTACCATTTTGCGAACATTTTTCCAACAGCTTTGTTAATAGCATCGCTGAAGACCAGCACCAGATGCTGTCCGGATCGGACAAGACCCGAAAGTTGGCGGAGGTACACCCTTCGATTCAATACAGGATCACAGTCATCAAACAACACGAACAGCAATCGCGGTCTTGCATGGACGGAATGTTCCCCCCTGCGCGAATCGTCTAATTGTGTCGTGAGAATCTAGCCCCGGTTAGATTTAAGATCCTGATATCGTGAACGAAGTCATCCCCCCCTGTCGCCGACAGCTTCACAAGAAGATCGAAGCATCTCCCCGACACACGGGAAGTATTCGATGCAGAACTTTGCTGTGGGAGGGAGATTCATGGCATAGGCCGCCGGATTGTACTCTCGCCGACAAGATAGACGAACTGGTGGATCAAAGGCATAATTGGAATACACGCAGGGAGCACAATATGGCTGACCAGAACAAAGCCGTACGAGAGAATGTTGAGGGTGAGTTCTTCGTCGACTCCACCTGTATAGATTGCGATACTTGCAGGCAGTTAGCGCCTTCAGTGTTTGCCGACGCAGGGAAGTATTCGTTTGTTCAGGTTCAACCCTCAAGCTCCTCTGAAGAGCGAGAGGCGTTGCGGGCGTTATTGTCGTGTCCTACCGGTTCAATAGGCACACGGAGTAAATGCAGCTCAGAGGCGGCGCTGGCGGATTTTCCGCTTCGTGTGGACGAAAATGTTTTCTACTGCGGCTTCAATTCGCGTAAATCTTACGGCGGAAACAGTTATTTCATAGAAGATGCCAGCGGAAACTGGTTGATGGATTCTCCTCGTTACAGCCGGCATCTTATCGAGCAGTTTGAGGCTCGCGGCGGATTGAAATACGTCTTCCTCTCTCATCAAGACGATGTTGCCGACGCCGATCGTTATGCACTGCATTTCGGAGCGCAGCGAATAATTCATCGGCGTGATTTGTCTGCCATGCCAGATTGCGAGATTATTGTTGAGAGTTACGATGAGGCTCATTTCGATGATGTCCTCATTATTCCTACGCCGGGGCATACTGCCGGCCACATGGTGGCACTATACAATAATCGATATTTGTTCACCGGAGATCATCTCTACCTCAGCCGAATCACCGGGCAGCCTGGCGCTCACAGAGACTACTGCTGGTATTCGTGGACCGAGCAGACCGCATCCATGAAACGATTGCTAGATTACGACTTCGAATGGATATTGCCCGGGCACGGCGATCGCGGATACCTCCCGTGGCCTCGCATGAAGAAAGAAATGATCGAGCTGGTCGATCAAATGAGTAACTCGACTTACGGAAAAGTCGCCACGCCGTAGGCCCAGTGAGTAACTAGAAGATGGTATTCTTTCGAGAAGGCGCATCACCCCGAGATGATAGGTGCATCGCTCTAAAGGTGAAATTTCCCCCGGGGAAAATATGGTGTTTTTCGCGCTCAAAAAGATTCTGTATATGTGATATTTTGGTTTCAAGTATCAGATTCGACGGAAAAATACCATTTATGGTACCAGTACCGCGGGCAAGGTCATCTTGAGTGACTAAAATTAGCTCACGTAGGCAACTTACGTTCGACAACTACAGGCTCAGGTTGCGTTTTAAGTTGAATTAATTCGCCCGCAGTGGAAGCTTCGTTGGAGTCTTCGTCATCGTTGGATTTATCGACGCCAGCGACTGGTTGATCTTTGGGCACAATTGCCTTTCCTGTCTGTTCAGAGGTGACTGTTCGTTTGTCTTCACGCTGGCTCAAAAAAGAAAGTTGCGGTATTGGCTGCGAGCGATTCAAACTCTGCAGCCCCGCCGCGGACAATTTCTTGCAGGTGTTAGAAATCGACAATAGGCACAGAATTATGCTGATACTTTGCCATATTGCAAATACCAGGAAAGTTGAGTAGTCAGCGATGCTATTGATGGAATACCAGAGCCCGGGACAAATAATAGATGTTGTCACCAGCCATCGTTGCACAATGTCCGGCTTCAAGCCAAGCTTCACTGCGAACTTGGAGAGATTGCCGTAAACTCGAAACGCGAACACCATATTAAGCGCGGCGGTTCCCAGGTAACCGAGAAGGATTGATCCGACAATCAGAAAAAGTCCGCCGGACTTCATGAAAACTTCGTATGTGTCCGGTCCGTTCGCGAACAACAATGCCAGGACCTGAGCGGTGAGCCCCACAACACCACCAGCCAGAAGAAACCCGATCGGACCTGTAAAAGCACTGAAGACGGCAACTTTCACCGGACCTACGGGATAGGAAGAGTCAGTCAGTTTCTTTAGCGTGGCATGAACCCGGTAGTGAACATAAATCCAGTGAATGAATACGGGCACCAGAAAAATCTCAGGATAGACGTTGATGACGATGTCTTCGTCTTGGCTGATCTGCCAGAGTACTATCAGACAGCCAGCAATGCACAAGGCCGCAGATAAGATGCCTGGCCACATGAGAGGCCACCTAACAGCTGACTTTGGAGCATCCTCTCGCTTCGATACTTGCAGCGTGTCCTGCTCGCTCGTCTGAGGTAATTGGTTTCCTTCGTTCAAGAACTATTCACTCCCGCCTGACCTGAATTTTCCTACCAAAAGCTACCATAGCATACTAGCCCGTACGCAATGTACCGCAGGCCAGGCGCGAACCCTGGTCAGTCGCTAAGAATCGGGAGGCTCATACGGGTTGATACCGGGAAGCCAGCAACGAACTGATTTTTCGTAGTCCAGGAACTGAGAACCGAATCTTTCTTGCAAATCAAGTTCTTCCCATGGCCGCAGCATATAATTCCAGTAAACGCCACCAGCAAGAGCGTATAACACTACAACCGGCGACCCTAGCATGAGACCAACACCGACGCCCTGAGCAAAGCTAAGCAACGCCATCGGATTTCTGACGTAGCGATAAGGTCCTCGTATGACCAATTTATTAGTGGAATCAAAAGGCAACGGTGTACCTTGCCCATAGGCAGCAAGCAAAACACCGCACCACAGGCCGACGGCACCGCAGGCGGAGAAAACTACAGCTCCAGCCGCGACGCAGAAGAAATTGGCGAAATGAAACGCCGACAACGGAGAAACCAGCTCAAATTGGTTGAGAATCAGCGGCACCAGAAGCAAAAATACGGACCACAAACTTAGAGCCTGAACCAGTGTCTTTATGATATTCCACGACCTCGATGCCGATTTTGCTTGCCGTGAATAGATGTATTTGCAGAGAAAGAATACCTTCATTTCTTCATCGCTCTCGTCGCCGGCCAGTAGCTCGCGAGCAACAAGCAGGGGAACGCAAATGAAAGTATCATAAGATACACGCCGATTTGGCCACTGCCGGTGAGAAAACCTTGCATGATACTGAATGCGGTGGCATACCCTGTCGCTCCCGCAAATATACAAAGCGCATCTCTTGACCAGGAGAATGAACGTGCGTAGGACCAGGCACAGATCAAACTACCAATCACATAGAAGCAAACATCACCGGCCAGCAGTGAATACAGTGTAACAACGGGGATGCTTTCTGCAAAAAATATCCGGCGAAAGGAATCCACATTGAGGATACCAATCCACCAGGCTATGGTGGCTAGTGCCTCCACCAGAAAATAGATGGCTATCAGTTGGCAGCCGCGAGTTGATGGCCAGGGGCTAACATCTTTCGTTGTATCTAGAGGCTGCATAATCACCGTAGTGGATGACAATCTCATCGTATCTTCCCACGGCAATAAATGAAGCCCCGGGCATTCCATATACGCTGGAGAAACGGCAAGATGTCTCAGACCGGGCAGAGTTGGACTACCTGAGTGATACCCTTGCGCGCCCCGAATTATGCTTACGACAGTGGTACGATAACTATTTAATACTTCAAGCTGTAGCGGTGACCATAAAATTACGATAAGGCCGCTATTACTGCCAAATTTTTCGTTTCACAACTTGCGCTTTTCGCTATGAGCTCGGATTTTGCAACGCGCCGGTGCGATGATTTCACGGCACCGGATACAGTGTCACATCCCATGTCGGGCGCCAGTTCCCCGAAGTCATTCTCATTCCTTTCGGGCTGATAAGTCTGTCGGACGTCTCGTGCTTACCCCTGGTTGATATTGCATCGATTCCCCAGTGGGCCAACGAACGCACTTCGCCCGGTTCGCTCAACCCGTTCGTGTTTCCATCTTGCCACACGGCAAGTTTATCTAGTTCACCGCCAGTGAGAAGACCATCACGATCATCATCGAGTGCCCTGAGCACCTCATACCCGTTTCGCCAGAACAACCAGAAGCTGACACTGCCTATGAGCTGCAAGCCGGAGTCGATCTTACCTGTGCCTTCAGAGTCGAACACCAGCCAACCCGACGATGGTGATATCCAACCGGAGTAGCGACGCTTGCCTAATCCATCTAGATCAAAGGAAACCGGTTTGACACTCATGATCTGGTCTCCAGTCAAGTTGTCTTGCAGCGGTATTACCACTGGTGTGATGTATCGCGGTAGCTTCTCCAGCTCGCCGACTTTAGCTTTGAGGTCGGCGAGTTCTTTGCCGTCTTTTGCCGGATCTAATAACTTACGAAGATATTCAGCCGTTTCACCCGCGATCGACCAGTTGTACATGCCGCCACTGCTTGCCCGTTCTCCGGCAAAGGCATCTTTGAATACTCGACGATAGACTGCAAGGGCTTTATCCTTCTGTCCACTTTGATCGAGACACCAGGCGAGTCCCAGGCATGCCGGCAAAAATTCCGGATCTATTGCTGTCGATTTCTCTAGATGAGCAATTGCTAGTTTTAGATGGGTAATGGCAGAGGCTTGCTTCTTCGGATCTTTGGTGGCACTCACTTGAAATTGCATGTGATCCGGCGTGTTTCCGAAGTCGGGAAGCTCAAAGCGCGAACCAGGGTAAGCCTGCGCATCAGTGGCAGCCTGTTCTGTTTTCAATGCATACGCCATGGCGTGCAGCCGCCCGATTTTAAACTCTACCAGAGCTCGATCCGTGGTGCTCAAACCGCATTCGGTTCGCTGTAACTCGAGGTTTTTCAACAAGCGCACAATCGGCACTTGCCGGGTAGGACGGCTGGCAAATTTGGCTTCGGCAGTGCCGGGGCACAGTGAACCGAGTAGCGCAAATGAGCTGCATATAAGCGCGGATAAGCGTAATGTAGATCTTAGCCACATTGAAGGAATTCGGATTCGCATGCCATTACAATAGCAGCCTAATTCCGACAACTCCAACTCCCAAGGATATCAAGATAATGAATCTCTGGCTTTCCCTAACCAAAGCTCTGTCTGTCTGGCCTGATCGCGAAGCTTTAGTCGATGGGTCAAAACGCTTTACCTACAAGCAGTTCGGGCAACGCGTCGCGAATCTGGCCCGAGCGCTTGATGAGCTTGGATTGAAAAAGGGCTCGGTGGCGGCCATTTGGAGCTGCAACGGGCACCAGTACATGGAAGTCTATTACGCCTGCGCAATTTCAGGAATTGTCCTGGTTCCCCTGAATTATCGTTTATCTGTGGCGGAAATCGAATCGATTCTGGCTGATGCCGATGCCGAAGTGCTCATAGCGCACGCGGGCATGGGATCGGTGGTGAGTGAGTATCTGGCCGGATCTCACAAATTGAAACACGTCGTTTGGATGGACGACGCGCAAGATAATTGCAAGAAACCCGGCGATCTGGACTACGAAACATTAGCTTCCACGGGAAGTGGCGTTTTTCCGGAGAACCTTCCCTGGATGAAAGCAGACGACCTTGCACATCTTTATTACACAAGTGGCACCACCGGCCGTCCCAAAGGTGTAATGCTCAGTCACGGAAACGTAGCATTTAATGCTCTTGGCGCGATTGCTGAGTTGCACTTGAGCGACACGGACACATGGATTCACGCGGCGCCGCTATTCCATCTAGCTGATGCCTGGTCAATTTTCGCAATGACCTGGGTTGGTGCCAAGCACGTATTCGTTCCGCAGTTCCAGTCCACAGCAGTTCTTCAGTTGATCGAACAGGAAGCGGTGACAACTACAGTTCTTGTACCCACAATGTTGAATGCACTGCTTTTCGACGCGCGACTTTCCGAATTCTCTTACAAGTCACTGCGGTTGATTCTTACCGGCGGTGCGCCCATCGCACCTGAAACTGTTAAGAAAACAGTAAACGTGTTCGGGTGTGAATATATTCAGCTTTATGGAATGACGGAGACAAGCCCGTTTCTTACCCTTAGCGTTCCTAGTTTTAATCAAAGAAATACAGACGAGCATGAAGCAATAGACTGCAGAAGCAGAACCGGGCGCCCTTATATTGGTGCTGAAGTGCGCGTTGTCAGACCCGATGGCGCGGACGTCGCTTGCAATAACGTTGAGGTGGGTGAGATTATCGCAAGAGGACCAACCATCACCGCCGGATATTGGAAGCAACCGCAAGCCACTGCTGAAACCATTCGCAACGGGTGGATTTATACTGGCGATCTGGCAGTTATGGATGAACATGGCTCCATCAATATTGTGGACCGCAAGAAAGATATGATCATCAGCGGTGGAGAGAACGTCTATTCCACAGAAGTGGAGTATGTGTTGTATGAGCACCCTTGCGTAAGAGAATGCGCGGTCTTCAGTGTTCCGGACGAGCGCTGGGGAGAGGCAGTGCAGGCTGCAGTCGTTAAGCGCATTGGATTTGAAGCAGTGACCGAGCGCGATATCATCGATTTTGTCAGAGAGCGACTGGCCCATTACAAGGCGCCTCAAGCCATCGAGTTCTATGGCGAGTTGCCCAAAACAGGCTCGGGAAAGATATACAAGAAGGGCTTGCGCGAGAAGCACTGGGCGGGTTGCGTTAAGCAAGTCAATTAGCGGCGCCCTGCAACGCCTACAGCCGCCTTGAATCGCCTCGTCACTTTTGTACTGTTGACCATCGTACTACTGGACTGGTACAAACCATTCCAGTAGGTAAGATTTGGTGGCATGTTCCGGTGACCCGCGGTAAGAAAACTAAGAAAGATCCGTTCCTGGTAGCTGTTTGTGAGGCTGTACACGGGCGAAGAACATTGTTGGGCATCTCTCAAGAACAGTTGGCTGAGCGCTCGGGATTGCACAGAACATACATAAGCGATATCGAACGTGGTGCCAGAAATCCGACCCTCAAGACGTTGAGTCGTCTTGCGGTGGCGCTGGAATTGTCTGCGTCTCAGTTGGTCCTGCTGGCAGAAAGTGAGAATCCGGCGTTACTTCCTCCGCCCGCAGAGTTCGATGTCCACACCAACCCGATTGATCAAGATGACGAGGTTGAGCTTTAGCCAACCCCGCCAGAAGCCTTTACCGGCATACTGCAACTGCACCGTTCAAACTACAGATTTTTCTTAGCCTTAGGCGTTGTTCGCGCCGACTTGTTCGCATCGCCGTTTTTTGTCGGAGGAACACCTGCTTTCGGCGTTTGCAGCATTTGATCAAGTCGCTTGTTTAAGCGCTCGAGATCCTGCACCAAATTAATGGCCTCAACAAAATTGAGTGACTCATCCGACATGCGAAAAGCTACTTCGCCTTCCGCTACACGATCTAATTCAGCTTTCAGGGCAAGAACTTGCGCTGCATTTAGTTTGCCCTCGGCTTTGGCTTGTTGTATGCGTTTGTCTATCTGTGCTTGCCGGCTATCAATATCGGGAAACGGATTGGGCACCGCCTTGATTCGATCGTCCACTCGCTTCGAAAGCCTCTCAATGTCAATCACCGCCACCAGGGCTTCGGGGTAGCTCATTCCACCACCGGTGTTTTGAGCCCGTGTGCTCGATTTCTGCAGCTCCTCAACTAACCCTTTCAGATCAAGCGCTTCTTGCACTGGCAAGCGCCCCAGCGCCAGCGCATTTGCTATCTTCTGTTCCACATCATCGTATCTCGTTGCCACATTAGGCAAAGGGAGGGGCGCCAATCGTGCGTTGCGTTCGGCGGCAGTAGCGATTCGTTCGAATCCGTATAGAAACGCCAATCGCTCACCGTAACTCAACCCCCCTTGAGCTGCACGCATTGCCTTCAATGATGTGACCACCGAGCCGAACTGGCGGCGCAAGGTCTCAGCCTCCAGTGGCGTGAGATAGCCTAAAGAGAAGAACCGAGCAAGTTTTCTCTCAACTCTCGACTCTTCCGCCAGCAAGTCCGATGACGGAACTTGCTTCTCTCTCAACATCCGTTCCAAACGTGTATGGGCTCTTTCCAAGCCTCCAACTAATTCGATTGCTTGCTGAGAACTATAACCGGGGCTCTTTGAATGCAACTCTTTCTCCATCAACTCATTCTGGCTGAGCATAACTCTGAACGGCTCCGCCTCTGTCTCGGTTAGACGGCCCGAAGAAAGCCCCTCGGATAGTAATTCGTCTATCTGCGCCCGGCGCACTTCGACTCCGGGGAATAGCGCCGGGTGATCATGTATCAGTTCCTCAACCTCAGCGGCGGTACGCTGAAGTTCAAATGCCACTGACCACAACTCACGACCATTGATGGCGCCGTCGGAGTTTTTGAATTTATCGCGCAGAGCGATTACCTGAGCCAATTCGTCAACAGCCGATTTTCCTTCGTCTAAATTAAGTTGCCCCCCCACCAGCGCATCACCAAGGCGTTTATCTATCGCGCCCTGAAGAGCGTCTATGTTTGGATGTGCCATTGAGCGATCTTTCATGTTCTTGTCAATAGAAGCAGAGAGTTGCTGAAGAGCTATGGCAATGTCCAGCGCAACTTCAGTCTTGGCGATATGAGCAGGGCCTCCCGCCGCTCGCATTTTTGCGGCAATCGAATCTGAGGCACTGTCCAGTGCTTTAGCGTCTTCCGCCGATAGCCTTGTTGCCGCAACGGCCTCTTTTATGCGCGTGTCTAAATGCGCGTGATATGGTATTGCACCTGACCACACAAGACTCGGTGCATGAGCCTGCCGATCGATCAATCCTTCCAATCTGGCCAGCGACAAGTTAAAAGCAAACTCCTCATCAGCCTTGAGCGCACCGGCGGCGGGCTTAAGCTTGCCAAATTGAGAACGAACAAGGTCCAGATCATCCTTCAGTTCCAGAGCTTCCAGCGGCGTCAACCGCGCATCCAACAACCCCTGCGCGATTTTTTCATCCACCGCTTGTGCGCGCTGCTCTATTCCAACTTGTAGTTTCCGCGTAATTTGAACTTGCTCGTCAAGTCGATTGGAAATTCCTTCAATCCAGAGGCCAAGGGCAATGATATTCTTTCGGTCTTCCTTGCCCTTTTCGCCTTCTTTTTTGTCTGTCTCACGAACCTCAGCCAGCTGCGCCTTAATTGCAGTAGCCACGTCTGCCGAGATGTTCCCTTCTTTGAGCGCTTCTTCGGCTCGCTTCTCGACCACACTGGTGGCAGCAGCTACATCAAACGGCTTGGTTTCGCGTTCGCTCATCTGCCTGCGCGCCGATGAATTCAGATAATCCAGGTCAATTGCCAGCGCTAGCTTCTCTGCAATACTGAGCCGACCGTGCATGCGTGTAAGCAAGTGTTCCAGCGCTGAGATTCGGTTGAACTCTTGTTTGAGCGCAGTAACTTCTCCCGTTGTCAGACGTCCCTGGCGTGCGCCCAGATCAATTCTTCTGAGAACATCGTCTTTGAGAAACGTAAGATCCGCCGGTGCTACATCGCGATCATGCATATCTTTCTCAAGCGCATCAGTGAGCTGATCGATTTCGTAGTTAAGAGCCGTAGTGTGCCATTGCGCCGTGGTGACGGGTAAAGCCCGAAACACTGCTTCCATCTCGCCAACGCGATCTAGTTCATCACGCAAGTGTTTAGCATCTGCCGACCCGAGGCGTCCGGCCGCCACAGCTTCAATAATTCGTCGCTCAAAGCGCGACATTCTTTCGTTAACACTCTCCCACGGACTTTCTTTCTTTACCGCCGGTGCCACAGGTGGAATTGCAGCTTCATTCTTACTGGCTGCTGCTGAGCTAGCGGCTGCCTCTTTGCTTGCGCTATGTTCCGTTCCTGTCTTTGCGGTTTCCCCTTTACTATTGGTTGCGTTTCCAGCAGTCGGCGTTTCGGCGCTAGTTTTGTTTTTATCAGTCTTTACGGCGTTTTCTTTGGCGATGTTTGCATCGTCCGCTGCATGCGAGTTGGAGCCAATGCTCGACAGAGATAGTGTCGTGGCAATTCCAATCGTTAACGTCAGCCTCAATGCAGATCTCATCAAACTGGTCCCTCCCGAGATATAAGTGAGCATTATAGTGCCGGTTCCACCCAATCGCTTGAAGGATAACCAACCTGACCAGTTATGTTAATTCCGCTAACGCCTGCTTTAAGGGAAATGTGACCGCATTGCGGGCTTTTAGCGATGCGCCATGAAGGGTGAAACCCGTTGCCACTGACATTCTCCCCTGCTCTGTTTCCCTGGCGACTTATCAAGAACGTTGGCGCACGAGTTAGGCATTGACACCGAATCACCCGTCACTTCTGCATAGAAGTATTAACCTGATCCCACCTTGCCAATGTGTTCCCGATGAACAGCACCGGTTTGATGAAGATCCTCTCTAAAACATTCATGCACGTGTGCGTGCGATTTTGTCGCAGAGTTGGCGTTGCTTGCGCTAGCTCGCGCAGCGATCATGAGAGCTATATTGACAACTGGAATAGTCGCAATCGTTAGACGATATTGAAACCGAAAATTCCCGTGCAGACAGGATTTACCAATGATGCCAAGAAATCCGAAGCAAACATGTCAAATATTTCATCTCTTCGTATATTTACCACTGGAAGGTTGAAAGATCGGATCAACCAGCAGGGGAAACCAGACTCTCGGGGGCGCGCCACATGTCTCTACAAAATCCGGAATTAGATTTTAGTCCGCACTCTTCGGATGTAAGCGAGCATTCAGAGGAACAGGAAACTGCTTACCAGGCTCTTTTTAGTGAGGCCGTAGCCTCTTCTGATCAAATGAAAAACACCGCAAGTGATACCAATACTAATCGTTTTCCCAGCCCGTTCGGCCGTGGCGCTGAAAGCACACAACCAACAGAAAGCCGGATGGAAGCAACCAATCGCCCGGCCGAAGTCGAGAAGAAAGTGGAATGGGCAGACAATCTGTCAGACGGTTTCCGTCGAGCCATGGCAGAGAACAAGCCATTAGTCTTAGTTTTTGGCGCCGACTGGTGCGACAAATGCGTTACGCTCAAAAGAGAAGTGCTGGGCATGAAGAAAGATCCCGGCAATCCCAATAGCTCAGATGTGCCAGGCAGCCAGGAATTCAATAACGGATTTGCAGATCGCGCCATATTCGTTTTTGCTAATCCGGATAAAGATGATCGATTCGGTAATGTCAAACAAAAAATGACTGAGCTGGGAATTGACTCATTCCCGACGATGGTGATTCTCGAAGTACCTTCAATGCAAGAAAGGGCTCGCGTAACAGGTCGATGGGAAAAGGGCATCTATATTCAAAAAATGAATGAAGCCTTTAGAGGACGCAGCGATGCGCCTGTCCAACCAATACCACCGACCAATCATTCCGACAACAGCCCGCCAAGGACAGTTGCCTGAAGTTCAAATATAGCGACAACAAAAACAAGTGTGGAATTATCGACCGACCTTCGCCAGCCTCGGTACGGTAGTTCGCTGAGCGAGCGCATATGCGCTCGCTTTTCGTTTTCAGTGGTCGATGAAAATCAGACAAATTGAGAAACGATTTCTCCAAGCATTTCTTTCACACTTTCACATCGGCTACGTATTTTCACCAATGCACTAATTGATGAAAACGCTATCATCTTTCTTCGGCAGGGGGCAAAACCAGAGGGCCCCAAATGGGATACAACTTGGAAAAAACGCGGAACGATGATCCGCCACTACGAACAGATTTCGCATTACGCACCAGTGATTTATTATCCACAGGAGACAAAGAGGCCTCCACGGCAGAAATCTTGCTGCGATCAGCTGCGTACTCGCTTATACAAGCTCCTATTGATGCTGTGAAGCAAGTAATCGGCGTTGATAAAGCCACAGCAACCATTGTTGCACCGGCAAAGGAACAAGAATTCGGTACGCCGGGTTGGCACGCGCAGCAGGTCGGGAGCACCGCGGGCATGCTTCCCTGGCTGATCGGCATTCACAAGGTTGTGGGCAGAGGCGCCGCGAGAACCTCGCTTGGTCTCTCCACGGAAATGAGACACTCATTTTATACAGGGGCAATCTACGGCGGGTTGTTGTCGCCATCTCGCGACGACGGTAACCTCCTGGCGGATCGCTCACGCAATGCACTTGTTGGCGGACTTTCGTTTGCTGCCATGGCCGGTACTGCTGGAAAAATGCGCGATGTTGGTTTCACAAATCGAATTGGCATCGGTCTGACAGCTGGTCTGGCCGGCGGTGCCGTGCATGCGGAAACAGGTTCAATACTAGACCACGGACGGATGGCCTCCGTTCCTGAACTGGCGAAAGACCTTTATAGTTTCGGTTTAATTGGCGCCGGGTTTGGGACTGCAGCAGAAATTGCGGCTCGCCGCGGAACAAACGGTAAAGGACCGGGAGCTAATGTAGAAGCCGAATCGACAGCCGGGCGTACACCACTGGCACAGAGAGCCGGCGCTCTGTTGGAATCCCTTGCCGACAAGCTCGCGCCTCGTCCCCGATTTGCCTTTGCCACTGTTGCGGCAGAGGCCAATCCGCTGCGATTACCTGTGGAATCGCAGAAGCCAGTTTTGCCTAGTATCCTCAACATGAGCGCACTGCGCCCGGTAGCGGAGCCGATTGTCGGCAGTGACTCGGGGAAAAATCTAGGTACTCGAACGCGAAACACCGATGGAACAGTCACCGAGGAGTACTCCAGCGGATGGCGAGTCACTACATTTACAGAGGGTGATTCTGCGGGCCGGCTGGTGGAAAGAACGATTGGTGATAAGACAACCACAACGTACAGGAACGGTGACAGGGTAACCGAGCAAGGAAACAAGCGGGTGACTGAACGGCGAGACGGAGGTAAGGTCGAAACCGAGTTCGGGGCAGTTATCAAAACTGTCGAAGAGTGTTCCAATGGAACCCGCATTGAAACTTCCGAATTCACCGAGGAAGGAGTCATTAAAAGGACAACCAGAATCCCCGTAACCGAAGGCCCACCTGGAGCTGAACGAGTAGGGGAAAGGGTCATTGTCGAAAAACAAGTTAAGGAAAGAATCGAGCAAGAAGCAGCACCGGATCACTGGCGTACTCCCGATGATGCGATGATTACAACAAGATATCCCGCTAGATGGCAACGGGTAGTTCGTGAACCTGATGGATCTCATCAATCTACAAGTGGTGAAGGAACAATCATTCAACCGGTCGCTCCTCGAGCCCGGCGGCGCTAGATGGATGTGATGCGGAAACGGAGTCGCTTTAATTTGCGACTCCTCCTCTCTCCGGCCAATAACGCTTGCGGTCGGTTAACTTGATGAACGCAATTGCCAGTCACGGAGGCAGACCGGGCGAATGAACATCATGCAGGAGCAGCAATGCCCCCCGCCTTTATGCGGGAGATTTCCTGCTGCGCTCCGGCATGCCCCCGGTCTGCCGCGCTAGTGTAAAACTCCATGGCCTTGGCCATGCTGCGGGGAACACTGAGCCCCTGCTCGGCGCAGATCCCCATCCAGAACATCGCGTTGCGATTCCCCGTGCTCACCAGTGTTGTGAATGACTGAATTGCATGGGTGAAAGAAAATAGCTCATTTTGCCACATCCAATCGATTCCCTGAGGAAAGCGCCCATCAGCGGCCCGGGCAAACAACCGTTCCATCTCTTTCACGTCTTTAGGCACGCCAAGTCCCTGACGGAAGCATAGCGCCAGTTTCCAGTGCGCCATATGCGAATCTTCAGCCGAGGCCTTCCTCAATATTCCAATTCCCTGGGGAATGTTGCGCACAATTCCATCTCCTGTAAGCAGGCTGCATGCGTAAGTGCAATGAGCAGCGTAACTGTTTACAGACATGGCGCGCTGCAAGAGTTGAAAAGCTTTGTCCATATCACGCGGGCAGCCGTATCCGGTACGGGCACAAGCGCCAATTAACATCAGTGCTTCGGGATCGCGATTGTCTGCTGCCGGTTGTAAAACCTTAATGGCTTCTGCCGGGTCACGCGGCATCCCTTCTCCTCTCAAAAGAAGTTCGGCAAGCAACAATCTGGCCTTGGGATGACCACTGTCCACCGCATTTCGAAGAAGCTCGCGCATCTGAACGGGTTCGTATTGCCTGGATCGCATAAAACAGGCCAGGGAAAACAATGCCTCGGGATCACCATTTTTGGCGGCTTCTTGGAGCGAAACGAGCATACCGTCGGCCGATCGCCCCCCCGCAGCCAGTTTCTTGTAACATGTAGACAGCTTTGCCTCTGCCGTAGACACACCTTTGGCCTTTGCCATCTGATACCAATTTATGGCGTCTTGCAGGTTTTCCTGCACACCTTGACCCTGCTCATAACATTGCGCCATCGCAAACTGCGCCTGAGGAAGCCCTTGCTCCGCAGCTTTTCGGAACCACACCATGGCTTCTGCCGGATTGCTCACCAGCGCTGAGTGCCCTTTGAGAAGCACCTCGCCCAAGCGGCACTGCGCTTCCGGTAAACCGGCTCGCGCCGCAAGCCGAAGCCAGCCGAGCGCTTCAGCCGGGTTAGAGCTATTGCTATTTTCAAGGCGAATGGCAAGGTCGAATTGAGACTTCACATCACCGGCCACAGCTTTTTCACGCAATAAGTCTGTGGCGGTTACCGTGCCGACTATCGTTACATCCTGACCTTCAAGTGGGGTTATTATCCACTTACGAGATGACTCCGATGACCCGCCAAAAGCCGCATGAAGTTCATCACGAAATTCAGCCATGGAAGATTGGCGCTGAGCAACATCTTTCGACAACGCTCTATACACTACATCTTGCACCGCTTGAGGAACCTGTACCGCAGGACAAGCAGCTTCGAAAGTCATTGGTTCACCGCTCACATGCCCCTGCATAAGCTCGACCATATCCGTGCCGGGAATCGGCGTTAAACCTGTCAGCATCTTAAAGAGTAAACATGCCAGCGAGTAAATGTCGGCCCGGGCATCCACAGCCTTGCCAGTCCACTGTTCCGGACTCATATATGCCGGCGTGCCGAGCACATATCCTTCGACGGTAAGGTTCTCGGTAATTTCCTGGCGATCGACTCGCTTAGCAATGCCAAAGTCGACCACTTTAACAAACTCAACCAGGTCCTCAACATCCATCAGCATGACGTTACGGGGCTTCAGGTCGCGGTGAACAACGAAGCGCCGGTGGGCATGATGTAAAGCAGAACAAATCTGACCGCAGATTCTAATCGACCGAGGAAGGGTCATCCTTCCTTCCCTTTCCAAAATCGAGTGAAGGTCTTTTCCCTCGATAAAATCCATGACAAGATAAGGAAAACGAGACGGGGTCAGTCCAAAGTCATAAACAGTAATAATATTTGGATGATTCAATCGGGCGGCCGAACGAGCCTCTCGCTGAAATCGCAGGAATGTAGACTCGTCTTCACAACTTATTGCCATCTGCATTTTGACAGCAACGGTACGGTCGAGCTGCTTGTGATTACCCTTAAACAGCACACCACCTTGCCCTTTGGCGATGACCGACAAGAGCTCATATCTGCCGTCAAGGGCTGTTCCTAATAAAGTTTCCGGGTTGGCAGTATTCATTAGCCCCAGGACACTGGAGAACCGTTACGAATGTAGTGTACCCCGTATACAGCGGGAATCACGACCGATTAGAGAATTGTCCTTCTCTCTGTTTACTCTTTTGCAAGTATCGTCACGCAGATTATAGAATAGGCCACTGAGCCTTTCTCCCGAACCGGTCTTCGCCAAACAGCCCCGTCGATTCTGCTAGTATTGGCCAGGCGATTAACGAATGGAATGCTTCCAATGGACACCAGAATACGAGAGCTACAAGAACTGATTGCAAGATATGGCGCGTTTGCCGCCAAGCATAATGAAGAATTTGCTGACAGCCCTGTGCACAGTGGATGCAAGGAGAGAATGGACAAGATTCTTGATAAGTGGCGGCAAGAGCTGGCAAACATGCAGGGTCAACACGGCCACTAGGCTTACCGGGCACCGACCGCCAAGTTCGCGGCAGAAATGTCTTCGGCAATTCCTTCGTGAATTTGCGTCGAGCTGTATTTACAAGGAAGCCCGTGTGACAGTCATCTCCATAGAAAACATGACCAAGAGCTATGGCAAAAATATTGTCCTCAAGAATATAAGTTTCTCAGTTGAGCCGGGAGAAGTAATCGGCATTATCGGACCAAATGGAGCAGGAAAGACAACCTTGTTCAATTGTCTGTTGGGTCTGGTGCAACCGAGCACGGGTGTAGTGCTTGTAAACGGTGAGTCTCCACGCAGTATCGCGGTTCACAAAATTCGCGGTTTCCTGCCCGAACGACCAGCATTTGATACTCGACTGAATGCCAGAGAATTCTTGCTGTTTCATCACCAGCTGGCCGGGCTGCCTTTCAGGGAAGCAAAGCGTGACATTGAGGCTGCCCTGGATACCGTAGAACTGGACCCGAAAACGCGAAACAAACACATTCGGAAGTTTTCGCGAGGGATGTTACAACGTGTGGGATTAGCTCAAGTATTGATCGGGCGACCCAAGATTTGCATACTCGACGAACCGGCATCAGGTCTAGATCCAACTGGCGTATCGATGGTGCGGCGGATTGTCGAGAAATGGAGGCACGAAGGAACAACCGTGCTGGTAAGCTCGCACCATCTTGACGAAGTCGAAAAAACTTGTTCTCGCGTTGCGTTTCTGCGCGCCGGTGAAATCGCTCGTTTTAACATGATGTCCGAACTTACGCTTTCAGCAGTTCGTTTCATGATTCACTGGCAAGCAGGCAACTTTGCGCCTGCGGTGGAGGCCGTAGCTGCCCGCCTCGAGCTTTCCATTGAGATGCAAAGCATAACTTGCGCGTGTTTTGAAATACTCGATCGAATGCAAGTGCCACTATTGCTGGAAGAGCTATTAAAGGCAGGTGTTCCAGTGGAGGAAGCCTTATTTGAGAGAAAAAATTTAGAGAGCCTTTTTGTCGATTGGGTAAACGAGCAGCCATGAACCTGACGATACTAATCGCGCGTGTCATCGTACAGTGGCGCCGCCCATGGTTCCTATTCATGGTATTGATGTACGGGGTGTTGTTTCCACTGGCACTGACTCTATCTCCCACGGCGGCTACTGTGAAGCAGAGTATTCCACAGCCGTATTATCTGCTCATTCTGGCGATTTACATCCAACAGGCAATTCCGACTGAAACCGACGGATACCTCTTGCTGGTGTTTTCTCGCCCGTTAACGCGTTCTAGTTATATGTTGTCGCGATGGGCAACAAATGCATTCAGCATGATCGTAATCTGCACTCTAAGTCTATGTGTATTCGACATGGTGCCTACGCTGGAAATGTGCCCCGTGCCAGACTCTTACATTCTGTGGAATATTTTCATCAATTGTATGGAATATGCAGCGGTTGCTCAGTTTTACAATCAGCTGCGGCCATTTGGACAGTTTATCTTCGCCACGGCTCTGGCCATAGTTGTCGGCATCGGTCAACTCGCAACTCTACTAACCACGGGCACCGGTATGACAAAAGTAGAGTATATGGAACAGGCAGCCAGCTCGGCTCAAGGCTTCTCTAGCATGCTGACTGCCAATTGCAACACCTACGAGGCGCTCAATCGACTCAATCCGGACTGGTCGCCATTGGTTATCGCGCTGTCCAATACAGCGATTTTTCTTCTGTTGAGCGCCTGCGTGGTTAATGGCAGAGAGCTATCGTATGCAGAAGAATAAGTTATCGACAGGTCTTCCAGTTCCACTGGTATTGTTGACCGTAGCGCTATTGGTCGCAAGAGCTTATGTGGTAGTAAATGCCAATCGATCTCGCCAATCAATGAATGCAACTGTTGATGCAAGAGTGGGATGGCTTTCGCTGGCAGAAGGTGAAAAGCGACTTACGGAAGAGAAAAATCGCATTGTGGTCTACGCGTTCGTTTCGAAGGGGGCGCCGGCATCGGAGTCGACAATGGATTCCTTTACGAATCTGGAAGTGGTCGATTTACTGCACAAATTCTGCATTCCAGTTCGCTTAGATAACTCATCGCCTCACTCTCATTCTGGCGCGTTGGCGGCAAGATACAACGTTTCCGAATGCCCGACCACAATTGCCACCACTGCCGATGGCGACATGATAGAAGTTCATCGCGGAAAGGCATCATGGTTTGACATTTACAGCTTGCTTCAAAACGCCAGAACCAGCATGTTAAGAACCGAGGCCATGGCAGATTTTGAGCAGGGAAAATTTGCAGACGCTGAGGGAAAACTACAAGCATTTATAGACAGGCACAAGAGGCCGGTTGGTGATGAGGCCATCATCCGGCGGCTAGCTTTGATTCTTGCGGGAGAGGATGAGCTATTCAACAAAACGCGTCTGGTGCCACGTTCAAAGAAACCTATTTCCCGCACGCCAATTCAGACAACGGTCGCCTATCACGACGAAGAAGAACGAGTAAAACCAATCGAAAAATATCTGGAGGGCGCAGGTACTCCTGAGCAGGCTTTAGGAACGGCCGCTCTCATTGACGCAGAGACTAAGTCGAGACATGAGAGAATTTTGGCGCATACTGCCATTGGTGCTGCGCTGTTCGCGAAACACGATCCCGTCGCTCAAGTATACCTTCGCTGGGTTATGGAGAATGCCAATAAAGACGATGACGGCTATCGAATCTGTTCGACTTTACTGCGTATGATGCCAGCCTCGTCCGTCAAAGATAGATAGCGCGAATTGCACTTATTGGATCGCATCTTGCATATTGATCAGCTGGGTCTTGCCATCTGATGTAATCGAAATGTCAGAGATTGCCCCTTCATTCATTGCGCTCAAGCATATCTGTTTGAGCGCAATATTTTTCTTATGACAACTTGCTTCGCCTCAGATTGGTATAAGGAAAGCATGGATACGATCGCTCAAACGATGGTGCAACCAAACTGTCAATCGACGTTCCAAATTGCTATCGAGAGGTTTTTGTGTCCTGCTATTGTGATTTCAACTTCTTTGTTTTTTGGGGTTATCGTCGAATAAGCAATCCCGAGGTTCTTACTTTCTGCGGATGACAGCCACGCGGCCAACAAACTCGGCAAGTGTATTTGAACGTACCAGAAGTCAGAAGTCGCAGTTCGAGCTAAGTTCACAATGTATTTTGCTGATAAGCCGTCAAAGACAAGTTAGCGCTCGACCACAAGTAATCTGGATGAATAGGGGCCAATTGTCGTAAGGCTCCCATGCCCCCCCTCGTCAGCAGGGCGATGCAAAGATATACTCAGGTTTCGGAGGTTTATACCGACTTGAACATCCAGCCCAAACTAACACTCAATCACGCTGTGGCAGTCCTGGGACTACTCCTCGGGTTGTCCACGTATGTGCTCATGTCGCGCTTTCACATACCCGAGCGAATTGCGTGGGGTTCTGCTATCCTTTCGATCCTGGTAGTGTCCATATTCTGGACCTCAGTTAACCTGGCCGATGAGGATGAGGATGACTAAAAAATCGTTGCGAAGGATCTTGCAGTCGATGCTGTGCTCAGCATCTGCCGCAATGGTCTCCTGGCCGGTATCTACAGTGGCACCAGCAACGGCTGCCACCTTGCAGAAACCGCTTATACCGGTAACCCGTGACTTTACTCTGCCAAACGGTTTGCGCGTGCTGCTCTCCGAAGACCACAGCGTTCCGGTGGCAGCGTTAGCAATTGTTTACGACGTAGGAGCCCGAGACGAACGAAAAGGGCGTTCAGGCTTTGCACATTTCTTTGAGCACATGATGTTTCAGGGCTCGGAAAACGTCGCAAAGATGGACCACTTCAAATACGTAGAAGGTGCCGGTGGAACGCTAAACGCCTCCACCCATCCGGATTTTACAAACTATTTCGAGAAAGTTCCCAGCAACCAGATTGAACTTGCTCTTTGGCTTGAAGCCGATCGTATGCGATCACTGAAAGTGACACCGGAAAATTTCAAGAACCAGTTGGAGACGGTGAAGGAAGAGAAGCGGCAGTCCATAGACAACCAGCCTTACATGCCCGCCGCCATCAAACTGGAAGAGTTACTTTTTGACAACTGGTCGAATCAGCATCCCGTCATCGGATCATTCGAAGATCTCGATGCCGCCAAGGTTGATGACATCCGGGCGTTCTTTAAGATCTACTATGCACCAAATAATGCCGTGATGGCCATTGTTGGAGACTTCGACGCAGCCACCATGCAAAAGCTGGTTGAGAAATACTTTGCCACCATTCCCAAAGTGGAAGCACCGCCAAAACCGAGCGTTGCAGAAGGTCCACAGAAGACACCGAAAAAAACTACAGTGGTAGACTCTCACGCGAAATTGCCCGCTTTTTGGCTGGGCTGGAAAGCGCCGCCGCGGCGAGATCCTGATGGTCCGGCTCTAGTAATGCTGGAGAAGGTTCTGGCTTCCGGCGAATCTTCCAGGCTGTACCAGAGAATGATCAAAGGCGACCAGGTGGCAATTAACGCCGATGCGGGCTATGACTCACGTCGAGGTCCTGGAGCATTTGAGGCGTTTGTGGTGTACAAAGCCGAAAACAAAATTGATAAAGTACAAGACATTGTCTGGTCTGAAATTGAGAAGCTTCAAAAAGAACCTGTAACAACAGAAGAGCTAGAGAAAGCACGTAACCAGTATTTGCGAAAATATTTTTCGAGCAGCGGTTATTCAAGCCTTCAGCGAAGTCTCGGTCGAGCGGAAATGCTGGCTGAGAACACGCTGTTCTACGGCGATCCAAAAACGATCGATGAGGATCTGGAAGCGGTTATGAAGGTCACCACTGCTGATATTCAGCGCGTGGCGAAGAAGTATCTGACCAGAGACGGAATAACGATTGTTGATATCGAGACGGTCGCCGAAGGCAAAGAAAAAGATAAAGAGAAGAAAGATAAATCCTGATCGATCATAAGAGAGTTTATCCAAATGAAACGAAGCATTCTATTTCCGCTTCTTGCGTGTATAGCAGTGATCGGCTCAACACCGTTGCTTCCGGTGCTGGCCGACGACGCACAGAAGAGCACGGCGGCCAGCGAAGACTGGCGTAAACAACCTCCCACGCTACCATCGCCTAGGGCCTTCAGCATGCCGGCAGTGGAGAAATACACTCTACCAAACGGTCTGACAGTGGAGCTCGTTGAAGATAGTCGAGTACCATGGACAACGGTAACGATGGGCATTCGTACCGGAGTGGTAAACGATCCGCCCGGTCATAACGGACTGGTATCGATGGTCACCGACATGATGACCGAAGGAACCAAGACCCGTACAAGCAAACAAATTGCCGACCAGATTGACTATATCGGCGGAGCAATCAGCACCAGCGCCGGATCTGATTTCACCTATATTGCAGCATCAGGGTTATCCCAATACAACGATAGGCTATTCAATCTTCTCTCGGATGTTACGCTAAACCCGTCATTTCCGGAAGACGAACTGAAACTGAAGAAGACTAATAAAATACAGGAGCTGACGATACACAGGGGCAAACCTGAATTTCTAGTTGAAGAACGATTTGCCGAGGTTGTGTTTGGAAAGCACCCGTATTCGGTAATCACTCCAAAACCACAAGAAGTTGAGCAGATCACCAGAGATCAACTCGTTAAGCTTCATGCGGAGCACTTTCTTCCCAATGATGCAATTTTGGTGGTAGTGGGCGATTTTAAGAAGCCAGACATGAAGGCTCTGATAGCAAAGACCTTTGGCGGGTGGAAAGCCGGCACGGCGGCCAAATCAAATGTGTGTGAATTTCCCAAGCAAAATGGAATGATGATTCACCTCGTTGATCGCCCCGGATCTGTTCAGTCTTCGCTGAAATTAGGGAATTTGGCAATTAAGCGAAAAGATCCAGACTACTACGCATCTCAAGTTATGAGCCAGGTGCTGGGTGGGGGAGCGATTTCACGGCTATTCCAAAATCTGCGAGAGAAAAATGGGTACACCTATGGTGCGTACAGCCAGGCCGCGGCAAGGCGCGAACCTGGATATTTTTCTGCAGACGCAAACGTGAGAACTGAAGTAACCGCAGCAGCGATGAAAGAATTTTTGTCTGAGCTGAACCGAGTGCGCACAGAGAAGGTATCAGACAAAGAACTGGGAACAGCTAAATCCTACATGGTGGGCGTTTTTCAGCTCGGTTTGGAGACCCAGGGCGGGCTAGCGCAACGACTTCTGGAAGGACAGCTTTACGAATTGCCCGATGACTATCTGGAAAAATATGGCGAGCGGGTAATGGCAGTAACCTCCGATGAAGTTTCAAAGGTCGCCAACCGGATTATTGATACGGGTAATCTCGTAGTATGTGTGGTCGGTGACAAAGCCAAGATCCAAGCGGATCTAGAAAAGATCGGGCCACTCACCATATACGATACCGCCGGTTCTCTCGTACAGAAAGCGAAAGAGCAAACCAAATCCATGGCGGGTGGAGACTAGTAGGCATCTGGTATCAAGCCAAGTCGAAGTAAAAGAGGAGCAGACTGTGTCTTGCTCCTCTTTTAAGTCATACGAAATTGATCGTTTGGGCTTGGCCTTTCATTTCAGAATCCTGGATATCGGTGTCACCGTTCAAGTATCGATACGCTCGCAATAATCGCAGTGCATCTTTAAGATGGCCGATTCTCTGTGCGCTATCAGCAAGGTGAAGCAACTGTGCTTTGTTCCGCTGAATTTCAAGATCTAGCTCACCTGTATCGAGGCGACTCTTCGAATGCTCTAAACCCATGTGTACATCCTCAAATGCCTTGCTCTTGCCACATCGGTGTTGCCTTGATCACTTACAAGTGTATCAATCTGATGCTATCGTCGACGCGAACCGCGGTCAAAAAAACAACAAGGGGAGGCAACTGGGACCGAAACTCCTTTGTTTTCAGCATTTTCGAGACGGTAACGAACTTCAGGATTAATCTCAAGCTTGTCACAAAACAAAGACATTGAACATTCATTTTGTACAGACGCAGCTTTGTTCCAGTGATATTTTCCCGGCATAGAGATTCTTGCAGTGCGGTTAGAGCATTGGACGAAACAAGTGCGGGCAACAGCTGGTGTTACGAATTTTGGCGGTGGGGTATATGAACTTCGGTAATACCGCAAGTTCACAACGGTTATATGTAGCTGTGCCACAATCTTTTGATGTAGTTTTTGCCAGCACCGTAGATGATATCGCGCGCTGCTTCGCGGCTATCAGAAATACTCTCTCTTTGAAAAAATTCACTCATGAAGTAACCATTACTCGCATCGATTTGAACGGGCGGAACGTACCGGAAGAAGACCTCGTATTCGGCGATTACTCAGTACCTGAATTACCAGGTTGGACCGGACTGACAAGCAGTTTCTGGTGCAAAGATTTTCTGTTGGATGTGTCGCTTCAACAGTGGTCGCACGGAATAAACTGTTATGTTCACATTAGCGAAAGAACCCTGTCGACTCTGTTTCACAGCCGGCAGCTCATAAGTAATTACTACCAGGCTCTGTGCGATATCGCAGAATGCTGCAGAGCTACCAGTGGTTATGGCGGTGCCGACATCGCTGCCTTGCCGGTGCCTCCGGAGAAACTGATTGAACTGATACGAAATTGCGCCCAACATCCAGTTTATCTGGCACTGATCCACCAAGATGAAATATCAAAGGGCGATCTCAAGTTCATTGCTGGAGACGATCACCGAATTCGCAACATGGGCGCATATTGGCTGCTGGAGTGGGACACATACAGAAACATGTATTCTGGCAAATTGTGGCGCCCATGAAACGATAGGCGAAGACGGGCTTTTAGTTGAAGCGAGTCGAGCGCGCTCCTCTAGTGCGAAATAAGTAGCGCCGCCTTTTATTTCAGGATCATGGATATCGGTGTCACAGCTTACCTATCGCTGTCTCAGCGAAAAGTATCGATATACTCGCAATAATCGAAGTTCACCCTGCCGATGGACAATTCACTGCGGGAACCACTGCAAACTCTTTCGTAGCATCAGCGTTTCAACCACTCGATCGCAAATTTCGAATATCACAAGACACCACTTGGTCGACTAAGGATGTGTATTGCAGCCAGAACGACAGAAGTATGGAGGCAGCCCCAAGCTACGAGATTTGACCGGACAGAAGATGTATCCATGCTGCATTTAAGTCGCACATGGGCGCAAAAGAGGAAAGATCATGAAGTCGGAGACGTTGCTCAAATGGAATTTGGAAAGATGCAACTAGAATCGAATGATTGTACGTTTCTTCAACTCGGCAAACGCTGGGCAGTAATCGTAGTTCGCCATCGGAACGACAGTCAATTATGTCGTGCCGGGGCGCTTCGGCAGACTCTTCCGTCGGCACTGGCGTAGACGCTTTCGCTCCCGCTTCATCATCTGGAATACTTAGATCCATCTTCGGCTCTTCCGCGTTTAACAAGCTTCCACCGCCTGAAGCGGTCATGGAAGCAAAGTCTCCATCTGAATTCGCCATTCGATCTCCATTCTCTCCCCCTGCTGCCTCAACAGAGCCTGCCTTTCGGAGATTAGGTTTCTTCAAATCCCACACCGTATCGCGATTTTTCCCTTTACGGTAATCTTCATACAATTCAAGATGCTTAGTTGAATTGGGATATTGAATTTCAGTCGCTGCCAGTTCAGTAGAAGCAACTGGAAAGAAATTCGCTTGTTCAACAAGGTATACAGGTGAGAAAGCACCGTGCACTGATGAGAAATCCTCACCATACATTGATAAATTATTCTCGCATTGATACAGATTGTTATCATACTGACCTACTTCGAGTAAGTGAGTTTCATCTATCCCGAGCTGTCCACTACCGAAATGATTTTCCAACAGATATTGATGGAGCTCACTTTGGGATTCGAATGAAGGCATCTCCTCAGCCTGCGACTCTTCTCCAAACCAGTGAAGGCGGCAACGAATCCACCGTTGTTGATCACTTACCTGAGAATTCTCGCGTACACGATCAAGTAAGTTATTTTCCGGCGCTTCGGTTGAGTCCTTGATTTCATATCTTGAGCGCATCTGCTTGAGACGACGGCGAGAACCATCTTCAAGAAAGTCACCAAGAAGGCCCGGATCAGCCCCGTCATCGTCGTCAGTGGGAACGCTAATGGTCATGATACCTCGACTACCTGTTGTAGCGTACACGGCGATCTTCCCCTCGTCAAAGTCTACAATTGCTTCCGTAGACATATCAAAGAGTACGATGCCCGTTCTACTACAACTAACGCCAACACATCGTTTGTATATCCACCCGCTAGTGAATAATATCGCCCCACTTTGCAACGGTCAACTTGGAAAGGTATCATGTTGGCGGGAAACTACGTAGTGGGGTCAATCAAATTAGTAGAACTACGAGTCAGATCAATTTTTTTTAAGCATCCGAAACCGCGCAGCTGTCAAGCCCCCCACCTCGTCGAGCTCCATTCCTGATTTATTCAACTGCGCGAAAACTGCAGAGTCTCCGCAGTCGCAGAAGATTCTTGATTGCTTCAAGTAAAGTCGTGGGCAAATAATGTAATCGCCTTCGGCAACGCTTCGGTAGCCGATTCTGACTTCATCCCGTTTGCGTCCGATAGAAGGTTGATTGATCAAATTGTCCCATCGTTGCCTAAGCCGTGCTCTGCAATTGTCGGCAGCAGCGATGTTGGCTCTGCGATGTACTACTGGTGCTGTTTGAGAATTTCGGGCTGGCAGCCAATCTGCAAGCCCGAGGAACACTACAGAGCATGGCATGAGCGGCTCCTGCCTTTTACTTTCCTGCGATACAAGTGCTGCCGTCTAGCTACGTCAGACAGGATACACGCCGTGTTTCTTTTTCAGTGAAGGCGTTCGTTTTGTCTGGTATGCGGCAAATCGTTTTAATAGTTCAGATCTCAAATTCGATCCTGAAACAATGCCGTCTATCACTAGCTCGGAAGCAAGTCTGTAGATGTCTACGTCTTCTCGATATTCGTTGCGTTTTTGTTCGATGAATGCAGGGCGTTCGGCTTCCGGTAGTTCCATTATCTTGTTGTAGTAAACGGCATTAACAGCCGCTTCCGGACCCATCACTGCAATACTTGCCGTGGGCAGAGCAAGACATGCATCTGGCTCAAAAGCAGGACCACACATCGCATACAGCCCTGCACCGTAAGCTTTTCGAATCACCACGGAAATCTTCGGTACATCCGCCGACGACATCGCGGAAATCATTTTTGCACCAGCGCGAATTATTCCTGCTCGTTCCACCTGGGTGCCAATCATAAACCCGGGCACATCAGCCAGAAAGAGCAATGGAATATTGAAAGCATCACACAGCCACATGAATCGCGCACCCTTGTCGGCAGAGTCGACAAATAGTACTCCACCTTTCACCCTCGGCTGATTGGCCAAAATACCCACTGGTTTGCCCTCAAGTCGGGCAAAGCCTGTGATCAATTCCCCGGCGAATAGCTTCTTGATCTCAAAGAAAGATCCCTCATCGACAAGTCGAGCGATCACCTGGTGCATATCGAAAGGCACATTCTCTTTCTCAGGAATAATTTGTTCAATCGTTTTATCGTGATGCGCTGCATCCACAGGTAGAGCTACAGGCGCCGGTTGGTCGCAATTGGATGGCATGAATGCCAGATATTCACGACATAACTTGATCGCTTCTTCCTCCGTCTTCACGAGGATATCGCCACAACCGCTGACGGAACAGTGCATGCGAGCACCACCCATTTCTTCCAGCGTTACCTTTTCTCCGATAACCATCTCAGCCATACGAGGCGAACCAAGGTACATGGAGGCGCGCCCCTCGTTCATGATTACAATGTCGCAAAACGCAGGAATGTATGCGCCACCAGCGGCGGAAGGTCCGAACAGCAAACATATCTGAGGAATGTAACCAGACAGTTGAACCTGGTTATAGAAGATTTTTCCGGCCCCGCGCCTACCGGGAAACATTTCAATTTGATCTGTTATTCGAGCTCCGGCGGAATCAACAAGATAAATCAGTGGCACACGCAACCTGGTGGCTGTCTCCTGAATTCTTATTATTTTTTCAACCGTCCGCCATCCCCATGAGCCCGCCTTTACGGTGGAGTCGTTAGCCATAAAACACACAGTGCGCCCATCTATACACCCCGTACCAGTTACAACCCCGTCAGCGGGCAGATCTGCCTCGCGGCAGTTGGCGAAAAGAGCATCTTCGATAATTTCGAAACCGGGATCAAACAACAACTTCAGTCGCTCTCTTACAAAGAGCTTTCCTTCTTCCTGGAGCTTCTTGTGATACTTCGGGGCGCCGCCATTCTTGATTTCGCTCTCGCGATCCAACAGTTTTTGTGTCTTGTCGTCAGTTTTCAAGTCAGTTACCATCCCGTTTTACCTTCAAATTGTCTGCTGGTAGAGTCGATCCCGTGATTGCTGTCGCCTCCGGTACCCGTCGTAGAACAAAATCGGAGCCAGTGCCATGGCCTCTATCCTGGTTGCCCCCGGTCAAAAAGCGGATTACATCTGCCTCGACGGAAGCTGCGATATATTTTACAACCTGTTCGGTGCAAGAGCGACTGCCTAAACCCGCTCAGAACGGGACTTTGCAAACCAGGATCGAATTAGCCGCGCCTCATCCACATTCAAAAGCGACTATACGCGGGCGTTTCACAGCCCTTGACGGGCAAAATACGGCGGTCGGTTTATGTACCCCGTCTTAACTTTGATTTTGCCATTGGCCAACCAGTGTGAATTCCGGGAACTCTTGACCCGCTATATTCATCTCTGGAAGACTGTATGACTGTGTACACTATCGCGGTCCTTGCAGAAGTAACCAAGGGTCGCAGTCGAAGTGGCTATTTAAGATTTCCGGTGACAGACGATCGTTAAGTCATCAGTGGAATTGAGACGAAAGAGGTAGTGTAGATTTCTTGAGCCATGCTAAGACGCAAAAGGAGTTCAATTGTCAGAGCACGAGCAGGGCGAATCCAGGCGGAAATTTTTGCAAAAGATAGCAGCATTGCTATGCTGCCAATCTCTTCTTAAACCGCTTTCGGCTGGAGCGGATGAATCGGTATCAGACAAATTGCCATTCAAAGTTTCAAATTGGACCGGCGACGATTTCACCATAGGACACAAGCTAAGAGCCGGTGACCTGCCAACGTTTCCCGCCTCCCCGGAGCGGACGGTAGACTTTGTAATTATCGGCGGGGGCATAGCCGGTCTCACTGCAGCACACAAGCTCAAAGACAAGGACATTCTTTTACTGGAACAGTACGACAGTATCGGAGGTCATGCCCGTGGCGGCTCATACCGCGGTATCGACTACTCGTGGGGCTCCGCTTACACTAGCACCATAAATGGTACCACCGGAGAGTTATTCTCCGACCTCGGCATTAAACCCGTTGAGTTGGACACAGACCGCAATTCATGGTACTGGCAGCAAAAATGGTATGGCGGTGTTAAGTCGTCAACCACTAATGAACTCTACGGTCAATTTGATCGATTGATGGCCACCGCCGGCCCGATATTCAACAAATTACAAAAGGAAGAAGACCAGGAAATGTCCCCGGCATTTGCGGAACTCGACGCAACGCCGTTTGCATCCTGCTTCAAAGATTTCAGCGCGGAATTTACTTCTATTATCGACAGCTTCTGCCGCTCGTCTCTTTGCGGTGGCATCAACCAGATCTCGGCGCTGGCCGGTTACTCGTTGCTGGCTAAACTTGTTTCACCAATCCATGTGTTCAAGGGCGGGAATGCCGCTATCACGCGGGCACTGATGTCATCACTGTCATCCAGCGGGACAGGACGCATGCTCACTAATACATTTGTCTGGAAGGTTGAAATTCAAAACGACGGAGCCTCAGTAATCTATACCACCGCCGATGGAGTTTGTCACCGTGTACAATGCCGACACGCCATAATCGCGACATCACCCATGGTGGCGGCCAGACAACTCTCACACATAGAGAATCAATTACGAGCACAACTACTAATGTTTAAATTTGGCTCGTACCTGGTGGCTAACTGCCTGATGAAGAAGAAACTGTTTAACGAATCTTACGACTGCTTTGTTGGTGCACCCTATACTTTCGCAGATATCACCGTCGCTGAAACCCCCTATACAGCCACGGGTAGTTACACCGCGTCGATGGGTTCAGTTTTGACGGTTTACCAGCCGTACCCGGCAGGCTCTGAAGGGCGAGCACTTCTCATGACTGGCGATCGCCAACAATTTGCGCGACAGCTTGCCGGTGAATTGGAAAAACTAATCGAGGGCTTTGAGAAAGACCTTGACGAAATGGTTCTTACCCGATGGGGGCACGCTCTGGCCATCCTCGGGCCTGGCTACTACACACGACTCAAGAAGATCCAACCATTCCAGGAACGATTCAGCCTCGCTCACAGCAGTATTGCCGGTGGTCCGACAATTGAAGCAGCATTGCGTGGTGGAACGTTGTCCGCCCAAAATGCGCTGAAGATTCCACCTAAGGTTTCGATGCTGGTCGGCTTGTAAGAATGTTCAACATCTCGCGGGCAAAGACCGCATCAGGTTTGCGGCCTTCCTCGGTAAGCTCAGCCCGTAGAGCCTCTCCGCTTTCGCCCGTATCACCTTCAATCTTGCTGAACCATAACTTGGATTGATCAAATTTTCCCAGCCGCCAATATGCGGCAGCTATAATTACGACGATGCGAGCCTTGCGATCGCTGCGTGGAATAAAATCCATTTGCAACGCTTTTTCGAGAAGGCTCAGGACTTCCAAATACCGGTGTCTTTGATAATAGCTAGTTCCAGCGCAAATTACTTCATCGGCCAATAGCGGTGCGAATATTTCTTTTCCTATGAGCCTTCCCGGGAACGAAGGAAACAAAGACGGTAAGTCATTGTACTCCTTCACCAGGCCTAAGATAGTATTGAACTCGGCTTCAGAAGTAATGTGCGGTCCATGCCCCATGTGGACCTGTAAGCGCCGGGTCTGTGCTATGAATCGGCGGCACCAGTCCAACCGTTGCCGCCTCACAGAGGTCGCGAATTCACTTGAATTGCCAGTCGACGACTGCGAAACTGCGGGTTGGATGTGCCGAGTACTTCTTTCGACTCGGCTATCGGCAATCGTGCGTTGCCTCTTCCTTCTCTCCATAGCACCTGGTGAACTACCGCAAAAAGAATCTTTGGTAGCTATTGAGTCGGTCGATGGCGGTCGCTTAGATGAGCTCACCGGGTTCGGTGCCGCAGAACTTATCTGATAGGCTTCATTGAAATAACGATCGGCAAGCGAGAACTTCCCTAGATCCGCAGCTGCACCTCCTAGCACGATCAGAGTGTCTGCTGCTGAGTTATCGCAGTCTGGCAAGGAGTCAAACTCTTGTGCATCCTTCTTGGCCTCCTCAAAAAGCCCGGCGGCGATCTCTACTTTAATCAATGAGTCCAGACACTGCGGCGCCATCGCTCTGGTAGAAGCATGGGCAGAGGGACATAATCTAAGGGCTTGCCTGAGCGTACTTATCGCATGCAGATCCTTACCTTCGAACTGAGCTATTCCAAGAAGCCCGTACACTTCGCACCGCAATGGTGGTGCAAGTGTACACAACGAATCGGCCAGCAACTTCGAATGCTGGACATCGCCCTCGGCTGAGAAGACTCGCAATATTCGCGCAGCTGATCCGACACAGCGAGCATGCTGAATATCAGCCGATTGCCATAACCTTAGAGCTACTAAGGCATTGCTACGTGCTGCAGCTGAATGCGGTCCCTCAGCTTTTGTGAAAGCCAGGGCCAATTCACTATGAATGAAGAGTAGCGACTGCCTTATCTCTCTAGTTTGCGATACCGAAGTTAACTTTACAAGAAATTCCTTTGCTCTGGTTTTAATACCGAGCCAATCTGCTGCCAGTTCAAGCCTCGTCAAATCAAGTTCTGCAGCCCTGTTCCAGTCCGGACTACCAGGTTTCATCACGAAAATTGCGCAGCTGCAGAGTCCGACAAGATACTCGGTAGACATGTAAGACTCATTAATCATATCCATGGCTGACACGCACTCTTTTTCAGAGCGCCGAAAGTCACCAGCGTTACGACAAGCACTCGCCATCGAGAGAAATGACACGAACCGGTGATCAGGAATACTTTCTCTGGCCTGTTTTTCCAACAATGACATCGTCTTTTCGTATTCGTCCAACCGCCCGCATCTCTTGTAGAACTGTGCCATTCCAACGATAGCCGCGCATGAATCCTGATTATGCGGTCCATAATGGTGTTTCCAGGCTCGTTCAATTGTTGAGATTCCCAGGCGGTCATTGCGCGCCACCTCACAGCTGCCGATCTTAAAGACAAGGCGGTTGGTGTCAAGTTGTTCATCGTGGAAAAGCGTGAGGTGCTTTTCTCCGTGTTGACTGATTGGCGGATACAATTCCAGTGCATGGCGGTAATGCCGCTCAGCGTCGGTTGGCCTTCCGTTCGCCTCAGACCATTCACCGAGGCCCCTTTCTGCCAGACCAGCCTGGGGGAAGAACTTGCCATCGGACGTTTTGGCAATGTTCAGCGCTGTTTGCCAAAAGGCACCAGTCAAATGATTGTTTATAGGCTCATTAAAGAGCCTATATTTCAGTAGTTCCATATCAGCCAGCTTTCTGTATACGTTAAAGAGAAGGCTTCTAGCGGGCGCAGTCGCCGGTTGGCTTCCCGCCGCGCAATCAATTCTTGAAAGAAGCGCCAGGGCTTCACCTTCGGCTTGGATGACCGCCCCCTTCAATAGTTCCTGGTTCATGCCTCTTGCTAAATAGAGCCTCTTATCAATCAGCACCAACTCATTCAATCGGCTCCCATCAGAGACAATTACCAGCTTGGGAGTCAGTGCACGTGTGGCAAGAAACGAGACACTGATCACCAAAGGCAAAAGCACAATCGCAACAGCAGCAAGGATAACCGTTCTTAGATTAGTTCGTTCCTGGCGCCCTTGATCTGCACTTTCCCATTCTGCTCTTTCCTCCAGTGCCCTTCGTACTGTAAGTGCATCAGGCCGCTGCTCGGGAGACTTACTTATGGTTTTCATTACGAGTGCTGACAGCCGTTTGGGTAATTTCGGATAAGAGCAAAGGTCATTTGGCGCCGTGCTCAGTTTTCTAGACATTAGCTCCAAACCGTTCTCACCACTCCAGGGTGACTCACCAGTCAAACACTCATACATCACACAACCAAGAGAGAATATATCTGACTGCGTGCCAACCGCACTGCCACTACATTGCTCAGGACTCATATACAGCGGCGTTCCTAGAAGCTGCCCTGTTTGGGTGAGCCCCTGATTTATGGCCGAATATTCCTTGGCGAGGCCAAAATCCATAAACCTGGGTGTCAAAATACCATCGTATTCACATAGAAAAATGTTAGATGGCTTGATGTCTCTGTGTGCAATGCCTTTCGAATGCATATAGATGAGAGCATCGCATAGCGGTGGAAAGATCTCGCGAAACTGAACAGAGGTAAGCTTTTTCACTCGGTCCAGGAGAGACGCCAGAGTGTATCCCTCCAGTAACTCGTTCACGATGAATGGAGTGCTTTCCTCCATTAAACCAAAACGCAATACCTTCTGGATGGCAGGATGATCAAGCCCCGCAAGAATTTGAGCTTCCCTCCGGAATCTTTCCAGCGAGACATTATTGTGGGCACCAGTGTAGATCTTAATGGCTACCAGACGATCACTGGTCTTGTGCAACGCCTTGAATACGACAGAGGTAGAGCCTTCACCCAAAGGAGACACAAAATCGAACCCTTCAGGTAAAGCATCAGAAGTTAACATGGGGATTCAAGAAAGTCCCGCGTATAATCAAGCTAGTTGAATGTGGGCACGAAACGACCAATACGGCGACGAAGAAGCCACACTTGATCATTCCACGGCGCTGGAACATTTATGCAATGGCCAGCGAGGCAGAGGCGCTCTCTCTACCACTTTCCGCTCGTGTTATTCCCGATTCAATTATCCAGACAAATGAAACAACCAAGAGCATGTTCGTAAATTTGATGAACAGGACATTTTAGAGGCTCTTCCGGTTTGAATTCAATGCTCCAGGGCTTCTCACTACCCACATGTGTCACCTGATAATGATCGATCATGTCTCTGAGCTTAGTAAGCGATTCCAGCACAAATGGCGGTTCATACGGTAGAGCTTCCCAACGATGCCGCTTCATCGCTTTGTGTATTACTCTCAATACGAATCTCTTTTGTTCGATGAAATCAGATTTCGTCCAGGCAATGTCGTTGATATCGAAGCCCGACATCCCGAGGCCGAGCAGGTTCTGATCGTGGTCTGCGAGCCAGGCAACGAAATCAAGTTCCCATGGAGTAGCGGCAACATCAGAACCCGCTAGCAACAACACCGACATTAGCACTGATGTACCAGCATTGCTTAGCTGAAGGTATTCGCCAGTTTTTTCATTGGTAATTAGATTGCCCATTAATCTGCCTGAAATCCTAAGAATCCGAAAGCTCCCTGCATAGTTGTCGTTTTACTTGTCTACCTATCACTTTCGCTCATGTGCTGAACAGCAGAAACAACACGAACCAGGAAGATTTATTACAGGTGGATGAAGCAGATCAGCAATATCACCTTTTAGTCGCCGATCAAACGGGCACGAAAGCTCTATCACCGGTACTTGACGATACCGGGGGTGGTATCTTTTTCGAGAATGATCATCAGGGGCAATATGGTCAAGTAGACAATATCCCACCGGTGGAATATTTTTTCGCACATGACGACATCATCCGGGCCATCTGGTGTCCGTGTTGCTTCGGTCTTCCTCCGTGAATCGCAATTCCCGGACGTCTGCAAGCCTCAAGCTCCTAGCCCGAGGCTGTCCAGGTACGCCGTAAAATCCTATGAAGAAGAGGAGGCAGGGGCTGGCTCGTGCGGGGCCGCTGCGTCCTGGGCTTTCCAGCCCAATTCAACCAAAGCTTCGTCAAACGTGCAACGCATGCGCTGGCAATAATTCAATGCGATTACAGCCTGCTCTTGCTTTAAGAACCCTTCTCTAATAAGGAACTGGCAGCGCAAGGCTGCATGCACCAGTAGTTCATCTAGTTGCCCGGTGGCGACGAGAATTTTACCCAGCAGATTGCCGTTAATAACACTCAATCGAAGCGCTTCGATAATGTCATCTTCAGTAACCAGCCCTGAAAGTTTCAGTAGCTCACCGAAGCGAATGGTCTCGTGCGGGCGAGCACCTAAAAGACCGAGTTCAGCAATTGCCTGGGAAGTGGGCAAGTTTCGCGTTATTACCAGACGTAGAATCTCGGCTGCTTGAACCGGCAAGAAGTGATGATTTTCCATCATCTCTTGAATCTGCAAAGCATTATCAAGCACTTGTCTGGTGATTATCTGTCGGGTAACCAACACCTGGCCCAGCGGTTTCTCTTCCAGGAGTCCCACTTCCAGCGCGGTCATCAAAATTTCTTGCGAGAGGAAGCCTGCCAGCACCAACAACTCACCGAGCTTGATCCGTTTTTGATGAGGCTGCTTAATTACCCCCTCGTCATTCAATAGAGATTCAAAATTTTGCTGGCGCTCATAAGCGGCACGTAACGCCTTTACCGCCTGATCTTTCGAGATCTTTTTGTCGCGAATCATTACCTGGGCATTCAGCGCAGACCAGAGCGTGGTATCACTGACTTTTCCGGTATTAAAGAGTACCCGCCCCAGAGGTAAGCCAGTTTCACGAGAAGTATCCAGGCACTCACTGAGATCTTCCTTCTTTACCAGGCCCGCCGCTACCAGCAAGTCTCCTAATTTGGTTTCCACCAGTGGTTCTTTCGGAGTCCAGCCAAGCTGCCGAAGGGCATCAGGAAGAGCAACCTTCTGCTCCTTGACTAACTGAAGCGCTTTCAAAGCGGTCTCCGGTTGTACAAGGTTATCTCGCAGCAGCGTCTGCACCTGTATTGCTGCTTGAAGAACACCTTGATCTAGATATCCTGACATCACCATAACTTTGCCAATCGGCAACCCGAGCGATGATGCAATATCCATCGCCTCGGCAAGTTCGTGCTGTTGGACAATACATGCTTTAATCAGCAGGTCGCCTATCCGTATCTGCTTGGTATCTGCCTGCATTAGCGACTCCCATTCCCACCCACATTATTCGTGCCACGATTTGGAACTTTCTTGCGACTATGGACCAATCTTAATGTGAGTCTAGCCGCTTTTTCCCGATTTGGGTTGAGTTTTGGCAATACTTCAACCAGTCAAATATTATCAGCAGTCGATTCACCTGTCCAAGCGGCGGTATTGAAACAGCCTTAGGGGACCATCACAGGCGATAACGGAGCAGTATCAATTCTGGTGGCAACATATCCCAATCGCTGTGCCTCCGTTATATCTGCGCGGGCCAGGTCGCTCTTTCCCATGCGGTCATGGATGCGGCTACGTGTAGCAAATCCTGCCGCAAATCGCGGGTGTTTTGTCAGGAACCGGTTGAGGTCGCATAGAGCCTTCCGGTACTCTCCTGAACCCTCCAACGCCTCGGCGCGAGTTACCAGCGCCTCATCACAATCGGGTTCAAGGCTGAGAGCAAAATTACAATCATTTATAGACTGTTCAAACCTGCCCAGATGGAAGAGTATGTCAGCTCTGTTGTTATAAGACATTGCATCAGGTCTCAGGCGGATGACTTCGTTCATATCGTCCAATGCTCTTGAATAGTTCTTCAAAAGTATGTATATTGCCGCGCGATTCCAACGAGCAGAACGATTATCAGCTTTCAAGCTAAGCGCGCGGGTGCTGTCCTGCAAAGCTTGCTCCAGGTTGCCCAGGGCCAAATGCACACAGGCGCGCTGATGAAACCCTCTGCCACTGGAGGGATTGCCGCTCACAATCCTATCTATATCCACAAGAGCGTCGTCATACCGTCCTTGCTCATAAAAGACCCTGGCTCTATTAGAGAGAACATCTTCCGATACCACGCCGCAATCAATCGCTCGACTATAATCTGCAGTCGCTGCCGGCAGGTCCTTTAGCTTGTAAAAGACACAGGCGCGAGCGGCATAGGCAAACCCGTAGCTTGGAACCAGAGCCACGGCACGATCAAAATCGGCTTTCGCCTCAGCGTAACGGTTGAGTTCGTACAGCGCGGTTCCCCGCCGGGTTGCTATCTCCGGATCAGCTGGTAACAGCGAAAGACATTTTGTGTAGTCGGCTACGGCTCTTAAATTGTCGTTGCTTTTCATATAAACTTCGGCCCGAGCCTTCAGGGCCATAATGCTTCCCGGTTCCAATTCAATGCAACGGCTGAAATCAGAAAGAGCATTGTCGAAGTGCACGGCACTGGCGTGTAAGCAGCCCCGATTGTAGTAATAGCTGGCCCTGTTCGAAGATAGCTCAATTGCTTTATCATAATCGCGCAAAGCTGCGGTCAATTTTCCCTCTCTGAAAAATAAATTGGCGCGATTGCTGTATGCGCTTGCTTTCCCGGGACTGAGAGCAAGGCAACGAGAGTAGTCTTCCAGAGCCTTGACGTCGTTGCCCATACGCATGTAACACACAGCACGATCGTAATAGGCATCTGCACTATTCGGTGTTGTTCGCACAGCTGCATTGCAGCCATCAAGTGAAAGCGGTTTTGATTCCGGAGCTGAAAAGGCCGGAAAAAACGAGAGCTGGCTAACCAGACACAGAAAGCTCCCCGCCCACAAAGCTTGACATCGAGCCTTCATAGATCCCCTAACCAGCAGCGGCTGCATCATAACATCTGAACGCCGCACTTTACTTTAGAACCATGAATCCCTCCGGGCAAAGAAGTCTGCGTGCTTCAGGTGGTTGGATGTTTTCAGCTCCGACCGAATCCACATTGTGTTTACAATAAGGACTTTGTAAGAGAAGACTTTTCGCACGGTTTGTAGAAGCGCTGCTCTTTTACCTGTTTTGGTCAATCTTTCCAGACATTACAGAAACATCCACCGCCAGCGTACTTCTTTGAAGTAATACTGCTTCGTTCCGTTTTTGCATGTTTCTCTAAGTTGACCATTCTTCGGCCAGACTTTTGCGTCCCGCCGTCAGGCTTCATCGGCGGCTTCTTTACACATTTCGAGAATCATCGAACTACCTGGCGCTTCATTTCGAGTGGCATAAATTCGTCCAGCCTGTTCAGATAGCAAACATGTGCCCGCAGCGTGCGTGGCCATGCACACCACAAGGTAGAGGAAAGTCGTTTACTACTGATTCTTCCATATTTTCTCCCGTGTTCTGTGTGGTATCCGAAGTCCTATTGGTTGCTGTTGTTCGGTATTGTTCGGTGTGGCTCGATGGAGATGATCACTTAGCTGAAGTTAACTTTTTCTCTGACTCGCCACCGCGCCCGTAATTCACTCGATTAGAATCGTAGACAGTTCCGCTGAAGAAGTACCTCTTGAACGTGTCCATGGTTAAGGTCCCATCAGGGTTGAACTGCATTTGCGACTCTTTTAGCAAATTGGCCTCATCCTTCTTTCGCAAACATAAGGTACCGTCGGCACCAATAAAATCAAGTTCTACTTTCTTTCCCAGAGGAAAGCTAACTCCTATGCCTGCAACACCGGTAAACGCAAATGGATTCACAGACCAGCTAGAAGGTTCCGTCAGTCCGTCCTTGTTCTGTATCACGTACGTTTTATCGTCATCGTGTTCATACACCACGTTCTTGCCAGTTGAAGGCCCTTCCATTGTTATTCTTGACGGAACGGCCAGATCAGGCTTCCAATCGTAAAAGATGGACTGTCCGTTAGCGTCTTTGGACGACAACATGCGGCCAAATTCGTCCTTCTCTCGAGCGCTTCCATCAGCACTAACGTGAATGGTTCTGTTGTCTACAGTGGTGAGAACCAACTCTGGCGTTCCCGCCCCCTTACGATCAAAGCGCACACTTTGCAGAAGTTCCGATTCCTTGTCGCCATTTTGTTTGGTATAAACATATTCGAATGACGGTGTAGCCCGCGGTTTGCGTAATGCGGCGACTTCGCCCTCCTTTGCCGGCTCCTCTTCTCTTAGCGGCTTCCGCGGCACACCCGGTTTAGCTAAGTCTACGTCGATGTATGGTTTCACTTCACCGAGC
>JAKFUT010000174.1 GCA_021732565.1 Candidatus Obscuribacterales bacterium | reverse complement strand
GAGCGTTGCAGGGCAGTATAAATCATCCTCTTACCAGGAATAATTTTTTACCCCGCTTTCTTTTCTGCGCTCTCTTGAGCGGACTCCGCGGTGCTCAGCCTGTGCCGGACTGCGCTCTTTGCCGCCTCTTTGCTCTCCACCCCAACCTGGCGGACCACCTCGCTGTTGACGAAGGTTTTCCAGATGGGCATCACGCTCATTCTCGCTCTTGTCGTAAAAGGGTCTGCCGTAATCGCAATAGGCTGCCACATCGAATCGATCGTATTGGACGAATGGTCTCTTGGCCATTCGTTCGTGCATGATTTCGTCGGTAGTTTTAAAGGCTCCCTGTGGTGCATGCATCGCCCCTTCTTCGTATGCGGCGGTGATTGCGCGCGGATTTCTTATGGTATCAGACTGGTTCAACCGATTTTTCGCTTCGTATTCCTGATCAAAGCCTTGCATGCGGCTTCTTCGAGCTAGCCCCGGACCGTGTTCGCTGATGTGAGCTAGCTGCATCTTGCGGAAGGCATCATCTTTTTGAGTGCGCGACAAAGAGCGATCTTGCCAGACGGAATTGATCTGCTCTGCAAAGTGCAGCTCATAAACCAGATCATTGGGGTTCCAATACCCTGGAAGGCAGTGGAGTACAGTGCCGTCTGGAGCAAGCACGAACAATTGAATATTGTGCGGACCGGCTCCATTGGTGGTCTGCACCGCGTTTCCGTAAGTGTTGTGTATGCCGGACTTACCAGCGTAAGGTTCGCCTGTTATATCTTTTACACCGCAAACGAAATCGCTTTGAAGTGTTGAAACTACCGGTTCTTGGGAGAGCGACACGGCTCTCAGGCTATTGCCGGCACTTCAAGTGGCGCCGTCTATTTTGCCTAACATGTGGACCCAGAAAACCAATTTGCCTTGTTCCCTTGCTCGCTGCTTCGCATCTGCCAGGGAATTCGACCACTCTATATCTTGTTTAACCGCTCTTGCGTTGCGCTCAGAGTCTCGAGCGTCTAGCATGTTACGCGCTGGTACTGCGTTGGCTGCAGGTCCGCCTGGTGAACCGCGCAATCCAGCCGCGGGCAAAGCGGTGGAAGGCGAAAAGGAACCCCGGTGAACGCCGGTTGGGCCGGGAACTCCTGCATTTTGTCCGGTGGTCGGTGCCCACGTAACTTTAGAGTCGGAGGGTTCTCTGGTTAAATTGCCACCCGGGCATGCAGATTGAATTGCTAAGAAGAACGTGGCGGCAACAGGAATGGCCATTCTCAATAGATGTACACGACCCATTGCAATAAGCTCCTTGCGTTTGTCTACTTGCAGGCGTGATGGCCCCACGCCGGACTTTACCAGCATAGATGCCCGATTCACTGTTGTCAATTGAAGGCGGATGGGGTAATCGTGACGGATCAAGTCCGCTTGACATGCAATTTCTCTCAAACCGGGAACCACAAGCTCTGCAACAACGTCTGTGGTCGAGGTATCATCTAAAGTCTTTTTCTTGTACGGCCCTTACCCCAATTCGTAAAAGATAAGATATTCGGTGGTGCGTTAGTTTGCGCACCGCTAAGTGCTGACGCATATTCTGGCTTGGGTTCGCCGTTCTTACGGAATGGATTTCCGAAATTCAAGCAATGGAGGACAAATACATGACGTTCAAGACTTCCGGAAAAACGATGGCACTAGCGCTCCTCGCGACCATCGCGTTGAGTGTAGCCTCATCCGGCGCAAGTCAGGCCTCACGGCAATCCATGTTTCGCGAGGGAAAACTCTTCAGGGGAAGAATTACTGCTAATACACAGCGAGCGGAAACTCTCTTGTTAAGAGGTAAATATGACCAGGCGGAAACAGCGTTTCGTGCTGCTATCGGTCGAAACTCGAAAGACGTGGACGCCAGATCCGGTCTGGGGATGGCTCTTGCAATGCAGTTTAAGCTTGACGGCGCAGATGATCAGCTCGACCGCGCTCTCAAACTAGATCCCTCTAATCCGCTGGCCTGCACGGGTAAAGCCATGGTGCTTCTCAATCGATTGCAGTCGTCGTCCAATACGTATATTCGCAATAAGAACAGTATGCTTTCGGAAGCGGAAGAGTATAGCAAGCGAGCAATTAACTCCGATCCTCAGCTTCCTGAAGCGCATTATATGCTTGGCGTAGTGAATAAGGAGCAAGGTCGATTGGCTGATTCTGCCCGAGAACTGGGCAAGGCTTGTGCCCTTGACTCCCGCTATTCGCAGGGCTTTTCGGCTCTGGGTATGACCAATCTGGCCCAGGGGAAAGTTGGGGAAGCCGCTTCAAATTTCAAACAATCAATTGCGATTAATTCGAAGAATTCAACTGCACACTTCGGTTTGGGGCGAGCGTTGCTTGCTCAAAATCGTGTAGATGATGCAATCAAAGAATTGAACACATCGCTCTATCTATTCCGCAATAGTGCTCCAGTGCATTTGGCGCTGGGTGAATGCTACCAGACACAGGGGAACACGGTTGCTGCCATAAAAGAGTATCAGGAATCAATTCGCGTGAAACCTGAGAACGCTGATGCATATATGCATATTGCCGATATTCGCGAGGCTCGTGGAGATCTGGAACACTCAATTGCCGAGCTGCGTTCCGGCATCGAGCTCAACCCGAACAATGCATTGCTTCATCAAAAGATTGGCGATCAGCTGCTCATGGTTGAGAAGCTTGACGACGCGATCAAATCCTATCGACAGTCGCTATCGCTAATGCCGGACAATGTCAATGCCGTTGAGGGCCTGACCCGCGGGCTTTACTTAAAGGCTGCCAAAGAAGGTCAAGGCGCGTTCTTCGCCACCAATGATTTCGAAAGTGCTGAACAACAAATTCAAGAAGCCATCTCATTGCGTCCGAACGATATGATGCTTCGCCTGGCGGATGCAAAGCTTCGTTCGCTCTCCGGCAAACCGGTGGACCTTGCCAGTATCGGTACACCGAAGAGCGACGGTGAGCGCATTGCCTACGCAGAGGCTCTCATGGCGCAAAATAAATTTCAGGAGGCTTCTGAAAATCTGAACATGGTCATCAACAATGCTCATGATTACAAGCAAACTTTCGCTGTAGCCGATCTAGCAGCGATGATAAAAGATCATGCTGCAGCGGAAACGGCCTACAGAAAGGGTGCCACCATGCCCGGTGGCGAAGCACGCTCTAAGCGCGGTCTGGCCAATGTCGCAAAGACTCGCGAAGTTGCTCGAAAAGATTTGACCATGGCCCGCGATCTCTATCGCAAGGGTCAGGTAAATACCGCAGTAGACAAATTCCGTGATGCAATCTACAGCGATCCTCGTAACCCTGAATCGAGATTGGGCCTGGCAGACAGCTTGCAGAAACAGAAAGAGCAGACCGCACCAATGTTGCGCGATGCGGCGTTCCAGTATCGAGCCTATATCTCTCTGCAACCGAATTTGCCCGAGAAAGAGCGCAGCAAAATCGAGCATAAGATAGAGCGAGTAGAATCGAAAGCCTTCAAGATGGAAACGAAGGGAATCGCCGCTCGATAATATCGCCTGCGCCAGAAGCCGGATTCTGACTCGCTGTGGTCCAGCATCTGGCGCACTGATCATCCGTCTTTAATGCAGTCCTCGTACCACAACGAGATTGCGTCCACATTCCCGAGTGAACTCCACAAGTTTAGTACACTCGGGTTTCGTGGTTCTTATTGCTTCTTTGCCGGGCGCCATGGCATGAATGACAGAAAGGCGGACCCTTGCCACAAGCGGGCGTCTATTGATAGTTCTCCGCCAGGTTGCAGGTGAAACACCACGCAAGCGGGACGTACGGTAATCGATTGGATCACTGAGGAGATAATCCAGCTCCAATCCACCTGGCACACCGCTTCAGTTTGCTGCTGAAGCTCCTGAGCAGGGCGAATGGTTGCACTAATAGCCGGCGTTGCGCCGTAGGCCTCGAGTTCCAAACCCTCTCCGTCATCAAATACTATGACTAGCTTAGTAAGGCTGCTACTGGCTGCGGAGATTTTGCGATTTACTACTTTGTTCAGGTCTTCAACTTCTGTTGTCATTTTCTTCCCGCACATGTACTGCCAACGAATCGCTAAATTATCGCGGTTCAGCGGGCCACTCGCTAAATCCAAACAATGTCTTTATTCAACAACAGGAAAAACGGGATGAATAACAGCCCAATATAAGATCACCGGTAGATGCTTAGCTGTTGTAACGAGAGGGTAATAAAGTAGAGGCGATCACAACCCGGGTCAGGGTCGGTCCACTGTTCACTGCGGGAGTTATTTGTGCGCAACCTTCCAAGCATGGTTCTGGCGTTTTGTTTTGCCTGTTGCGGAGTACTGCTGTGCCACGGTGTTCTTGCGCAGATACCAGGGCAGGATATGGAGAACATGCTCAATAGCATTGATCCGCCGCAAGGCTCCTATCCCCCGCCTTCAGGTTATCCCCAATCTCCCTATCCGCAAGCATCGTCTTACCCGCAGACCTCTCCTTATTCGCAAGCGTCTCCATATCCAGCGACCTACCCGTCCGGACCGGCAATTGGTTCTCCCTATCCAGTGCAACCTTCGTCGTATCCCCAATATCAAAATCAGTTTCCGCAAAATTCCGATGGACAATTTAATCCGGGTAACTGGCAGACTCAGTCTGCCCCAAACAGTCCCTATGGATATTCTCAGTATCCGTCTCCACAAGTTGGCCCGATGCAATCCGCGGGACCATTCGCGCACCTGCCGTCGCAGGGGGCAGTTAACCCCAACCCCTTTGCCAACCTGACACGTCGAGATATTTTGCGCTACATCATTGGTGGCGGGGGCTCCGGGGGGAGTGGCAGCGACGGAAAGGACCCTCGAGCTGCGGGAAATGCGCAGTCACAGCTTCAAGAGGCTCTAAACCAGGCTTCTCGCGCGGAAAGCGCCGCTAGCCGTGCCAGTTATGGATCGGATCGAAACCAGCGGCGCTCTGCCGCATCTGAGGCTCAGTATGCTGCCAGCGCAGCCAGAGGTGCAGCTGATCGAGCTTATAGCGCATCGGCCAATGGTACTTCTCTTGCTCGTGATTATGCAGCCCAGGCAAGAAATGCCGCTAATCGTGCCCAATCTGCTGCAGACAGAGCTCGCTATAACGCTGAAGTCGGCAAGTAAAATCGTAGGCCAAGTGAAGTACAAACCCCGGGACCTCATAGTCCACTCGTTTGCTTCTTACTCCCCGGGGGTATCAGTCTGCCTTGCCTCCACTTTTTTGATCAGGTTTGCAAGTTCGGCAACTTCCTTCTTGTTTTCAGGACCGTAGCGAAATTGCAGCCTCTTTAGCGTTTTAAGTAAACTCCTGGATGATTTCAGCGTGCGAAACGCATTTTCGTATGTTTTGACAGCCATTACCAGTTGCCGCTGCGCAATCGCCAATCTTCCATCAGCCAGACTCATTTCAGCTAAAATCTGATAACAATCAGCAGTGATTCTTGGTACTTGGCTTGGATGTTCGGTCACGTTTTTGTCGACCCGGTCTAGTAATTCTCTTCGCTCTTTCATCATTCCGTTGTGCAAATATGCTTCGGCAAGCCCGGCTGCTGTCAGCATAAGGTCGACAGAAAATTCTCCAGTCTCTCCATACCATTTCTGAATTAATGACTTGAGCCGCGGTGGTGCTGAGCGATCTCCTCTTTGTGCCGCCAGTATTTCGGCTTGCCCCGCACACCACAAGTCGTCTCTGGGGTTGAACCCTGGCATGGTGGCCCCGGCCAACAATTGAAAACTTGGTGGTGGTATCAGCTTCTGATCCCGGTATATGCGTACTGCTTGTCGATAATGTTTCTCTGCGTCTTTCTTTCGACCCGCCGCTACTTCGGCGTTTGCCAGCTGCCTGTATCCCATGACTCCGGATCTGTAGGTCTTGCCGTCTCTATTTGTGGAGTAGGCAATTGACGCAAGGCAGTCCTTTTCGATTTGCGGCAAATCCTCTAACTTATTTGGCGACCATTCCAGTCTGTCGGTATTTATGTTTGCTCGCAAGGCATACACCTGGGACAGTTCAGCATCAGGCGGGGCTTTGTCTTTCCATTGTTCAATGACGGAGTTGAGCAACTGTTCTGCTTCTTCAAGGCGCTGTTTTCGCTGGGACACTGACGCCGTCGCCTGGACGGCCAGCTCCGATGCCTCGCGAATTATGCCTTCCGGAGATCGCCGAGAATGACGATCTACCCTCACTGCGCTAGTTGCTTCAATCGCCAGGCTGTTCTTGGTAACTGGCGGAGTTCTGAATAATCCAATTCCGAAGCTGCATAAGACAATCAATAAGAGACCCGTCAGCAAAATAGTAAAAGGAACGGTGTTCACCGCTGGCGGCCGTGGTCCTTGAATTTTGATCGGTGCAAGTACTCCCTGTTGCACAGCCACAAGGTCTGCGGCCAATTCCTGCATCGACTGATAACGCCTCTCCGGAAGCTTCTCTAGCGCTTTATCGACAACACTTTCGATGCCCGTCGGCAGGCTCGTGGACCTATTGATTGGCACCAACTTCGGCAGCGGTTCATTGGCGTGCTTGAAGATCAACGCTATAGGGTTCTCCGCCGTATACGGCGGGACACCGGATAGCATCTCAAACAAAATGCATCCCAGGGAGTAAATATCACTCCTGTGATCGGCCTTACCTCGGGTACACTGTTCCGGACTCATGTAAGGAGCGCTACCGATGAGGAGTCCGGTTTCGGTTAGCTTCTGATCGGAAAAGGCAGCTGCGCGGGCAAGTCCGAAATCCACAAGCTTGACTTTGAACATTTCCTCTTCAATCGTAACGATGACATTGTCAGGTTTGAGATCGCGATGAAAAACATTTTGGCAATGCGCGCTCTGCACCGCGTCGCAAATTTGCAGCGCTATTAAAATACTCTCGGAAGTAGAAAGCCCCTCGGTTGAAATGATATTTCGAAGAGTGCGTCCTTCCAGGTACTCCATTGCGATGTAGAAGTGGCTCTGCCAGCTCCCGAAGCGGTAGAAGGAGACTATTCCCGGGTGTTTCAGATTTGATAGAACGTGCGCTTCGCGTTGAAACCGCGCCCGCGCTTCAACATCACCAATACTTAATTCGTGGAGAATCTTAATTGCTACCACACGTTCAAGACCAATTTCGCGCGCCTTAACAACGCTCCCCATGCCACCTTCACCGATCAGCTCGATGACGACATAGCGTTCGTCGATAACTGCACCAGGCGCGAAAGCGCTCATTTGCTAGTGTGGCATACAGTCGGTGGAGGCTATGTCGAGCTTCGCACGCAACTTGCGGGCAAGCTTGATTAGCTGTTCTGCCTCCGCCTGTTGCTGACGCGATTGATATGTAATTGCCAGAGTTTCTAATTTGGTTGCGAGCATTGGTGCCTGCTGGCAATCTTCCGCTTGTTTTAGAGCCCTGAGAAACTCGTGCCTTGCGCCGAAGAGATCGTGTCTCGCGTGTGCTTGTTCGGCCCTGGCGTAATGCGACTGCCATTGGTCGCCTTCTGCCTGTGCCGACCTGGTGGAGCCTGTCAACAAAGCAAACAGTGATAGTGCGATCAGTCCTTTGTTGCTAGTCATGCAGGCGCTCCTTCTTTTCTGCAGACTACTTACCCCGGTCGGCCAGCGCGTCAAACCTCCTTGGCAAGTGCGTTTTTCAACTTCGCCACCAGGCATGGTATCGGGTTCTCGATCACGGGCCATTTGAAGGCTAAACTGCACCGCGCCCTGATTCAATACCGATCTACGGGCATTTACCCGCTGTTGCAGTGGTTCTCAGTGTGCGTCTTACACGCTGGCAAATCAGTGCAACTACATTCTCATCTGCGGCCGGTACTATGGGATACGACATGATTCCTCTTCCGCGATATGCCGGAGGTAGATAATTCGTACGCGGTATCAAATGAAGATGAAAGTGCGGAACCATTTCAGCAAGGCTAAAAGAATAAACACGGGAGCAATCTGTGACCTGTCTGATTGCCTCGGTTACACCTTTGAGCACAAACCCGTAGGTCTGACATTCATCATCGTTGGCCTCGGAAAAATCGAGGTAATGCCTTCGTGATTCAATCACCAGGTATCCGGCAATGTTTGTTTCGCGACTGTGGCGCACTCGCCAAAAAGCATCTTCATACACCACATATTCATCTGGCTCTTCGCGCTGAGCATTCAGACAGATCTTGCAGGTGATTTCTTGCGGCATGGCACTTTCCCTTGCTTCTCACGAAGGTATTGTCCGGGTTTTGCATTGGCTTTTACTTGAGCTCAGACGCAGTGTACTCCCCCAGTTTGTATATCTGCTCGGCTTTGTTTCCTTTTTCCTGGAGCAAGCGGAACTGTTCTTCGGCTTGCTTCTTTTTTCCCTGTTCCTTGTAATGAAGACCGAGGATGCATCTGGTCCATGTAATATCTCGGGTTGATTCTTGATCAATAAGCGGCAAAATTTTCTTATCGCTGATGGTACCACGCAAGACTCGAAGCACCTGAGTCTGAAAAATGGCCGATGGTATCTTTTCCATAGCTACCCTTAGAACATCGCTAGCCTCAGCCTCATGGTTGAGCCGTTGTGCAATGTATCGTAACCCGCATACATAAGGAGTATCCTGGTTTTGCCAGTTAGTTAGCTTCAGCCATCGCGAAAAATCATCTACAGCGGAGGATGGCTTATGCAACGCTATCTGGCAGAATGCACGGACAATCAAAGGGCGAGTATCTTGGGCGTCTAGTTTCATGGCGGTGGTAAAATCTGTTGCGGCGCTTCTGAAGTCGCCGTTAAAATATGCAGCGTTTGCTCTATTCAGATAAGCTTTGGCAGACCGTGGATACAACTTAATTACACTGTCACTGTCTGCGACGGACTCCTGAAATCGCCCGCTTTGAGCGTACGCTGCGCCCCTGCTAAGCAGTGCTTCAATGTAAGTGGTGTCGAGTGCGATGGCCTGGTTGCAGATATCGATGGACTCTTGGAATTTGTTTAATTTAAAATACGCATTGGCGACATTCACCATGATTTTCGGATCGTTCGGTTTGAGGCGCAGGGCTTCGTTATAGTCCTCCAGCGCAGTCTTAATGTCACCTTTGGCGAAGTAGCAGTTGCCCCGATTTACTATAGCCATCCACTCGTCCGGCTTGAGGCGAATGGCTCTGTTGCAATCTTCTATGCACTTCTCGAACTGTTCCTGATGGTAATAAGCCGCAGCACGATTGGCGAAAGCTTGCGACATGTTAGGGTTCAATTTCAACGCCTGATCAAAACAATCGATCGCTTTTTTGTCCTCCCCGATGGACGAAAAGAAGCTTCCTTTCTCAAGGTGGAACTGCGGATCGTTCGGCTTTGCTTCAATGGCCCTGTCGAACTCTGCTGTCGCTTCGTCAACTTTACCAAGTCGACCCAGAGCCATTGCATGGCCGGAAAGAGCCTCCGGTAGTTTCGGATTGATTCGCAATGCTGATTCGTATTCTATTAAGGCCTTATCGTTCCAGCCTTTATCTAGATACTTCGTGCCTGAGTCCAGATATTGTTGTGCTGGAGATAATGCGGTGCATCCACTCAATCCCGTGATGGCCAAAGCAAGAGCGGTTAGATTGAAACTGTTACGCCGAATTGAAGAAGAGGAAAGTGCAGGGCGTACTCCAGGGCTCGTTCCGGGACACAGCCTGCCGCCTATACAGAACCGCTTCACTGACTTCATTATGAACTTGCGGCTCCTATCGCTAATGCACGGGAAGGGTCAGAAAGATCGCGGTCCCTCTTCCTGCCTCAGCTTCAGCCCATACTTTGCCGCCAAGCCGTTCTGCATTGTTTCGGGCCAGGTACATCGATAATCGCGCTTGATATGTGTCTTCGCTGTGTTTACCGTCGATAAATCCGAGAAACATATCTTCGATTTCGGTGGGATGTACTGCTGGACCGGAACTCGATACGATCAAGCGGATCTCTTTGCCCTTCACTGTGGTTTCGGCTCGTACTCTGCCACCAGGAGCGGTGACAGAAATCATTTTCTCAAGCAATTGCACAATAATGTCTCTGACAATGTCTCTGTTGATCGCGGTGGTGGGAAGACCAGTGACAGTCTTGTAATCCAATGTTATCTGGTGTTGCTTTGCCAGCGCTGCTACGTGCTCCAGGCATTCACCAATCAGTTTTGTTATGGCGACCTGTTCGCGCTGAACCACTTCAGCCGGCACGTAACCGCCGTACATCATGAGGTAGCTGTCAACTACACCGAGCATCTGCCGCCACGACTTTTGCAGATCTACCAGTGCCTGCGATACTGCCGGATTCAGCCCCTGCATCTGGTTGCCCATTACAGTTGCCCATTTCGATTCACCGGAAGAAAGCGGTCCGCGAATAGCATCGCTCAACATATGAACAATTTCTGATCGCAGTCGGGCCATTTCGCTATGCACGGATTTGTCGCGCATAACCATGATGTATCCCTGAATCATGCCATCGTCAGTAACTACCGGTTGAAGGTGAATCAGCACTTCAACTGCTTTTTCGTTATACCGGTGGAATACAACCCCTTCGGGGTAGAAGTAATTGATCAAATCATGCGGAGATTGGGGTCTGGTCAACTGTGAGCCGTTGTCGCGGGGATCACCTGGTTTGCGCACCAGATCAAAGCAGAGTCTGCCGTTCAGCTCACGCTCATTTGCACCCGTCCAGTTGAGAAATACAGGATTTGCACTCAACACGCTGCCAAATGGATCGAGCATCAAGTACCCTTCCGTGGAAACTTGAAGCACCGATGCTAATTTTTGCTGCACCACGACAGCTTGATGATTTGCGGAATTTATTTGATTGTTGACGTCGGCTGCCTGGCGATTGTAGTTGGTGATCTGCCGGTTTACCGATTCCAGTTGTTGATTAATGGAGTCGACCTGCCGCTGTTTCTCCATAATCTCTTCATCTTTATTAACGAGCTGGTGCTTCAAAGTCTGCACGGTAGCCCTCGGTGCCGATACAGCCGTATCCATCATTTCGCCAAGTTCAACCCATTCTCCGTCAAGGTCTGCTAGAGAACGCAATTCCTGTTTATTGGCTGCAAGGTCCTTGGCTCTCTGCTTCAGGAAACGAAGAGACGAATTGAACCTGGTGGCCACACCGGCAGTGAAAAGTAACGCAATGACGACGCCGATGCCGGCACCGACTCCAATCTGCCCCAGCGTTACCAGAAACTTTCCCCAGACGTCAGGTATAGGAACGGCGACATAAAATCTGCCGATTTCAAGGTTGGTGTTGGAAGGATTCGGATACTGTTGCGCTCGCCAGTACCGTCCGTCCGCTTCTTTCTCCGGCGCATAACGTTCTCTAGCCAGCCCCTGAAGGTAGCGCGTTTTGGCAGCGTGAAGGCTGGGGGTAATGGCCAGGATGTTGCTGTCTTGGGGGGAGTAAAAAGCCATATCGAAGCCCCGACTCAATTCCCTTACATCACTGGAGAGCTCGATCTTCTTCTCCATGCCGATGACCACTTCGGCGCCGATTTGTATGCCGCAGGCAACGGCGCCCACTTTGCCAATTGGCGCAAAGTTCACAAGGCCCAGAGCATGGGTGCTTGACTGCGGCGCGATCCACCCGGGATAGATGTTAGGATCGCCCGGCTGGGGAATTTGACCGGTTGCCAGTATGGTCTTAAAGATTGCTCCTGAAATTGGTTCCGGGGGCTCTACTCCGTGTGTCGGAGTATCCGAGCTGTAAAGCACACCCTCACTGGTAACCACAGTGATATAGCCCGGGAAAGCCTTTCGCTCGCAAAAACCTTTAATCTGGCGGGCCACCGATGCTCTGTCTCTGGCCTCCACCGCTGCTTTGAACGCAGGGTCTTTTGCCAGCTCCTCCGCCAACAAGCCATTCTTTTCCTGTAAACGCTTGATTTCAGTACGGACAGCAATAAGCGCCGCTTCCGTCAGCCGCTTGGCCTGGTTGCGCACTTCAATACAATTGGCGAAAAAACTATACCCGCCCTGCGCTAATGCCATGGCAAGAATTACGATGATGAAGGCAGCGTTTAGCTTTGCGCCGAGTCCCAACGAACAAATACTCCTCGGAAGGATATGCCCGCACCGACATAACCTAATAGAAGTTTATAACTTTGGCGGCTGTATGGGAAATGCTTCTTATACTTCTGCCAATTTTGATTAGCGTGCGGCTGCTTACGTATTAAAGGTGGACGATACGAAAGTAATGCTCTACGAAACGAAGCGCAGACCATTTACGACATTCGGGGCTGTCCCGGATTTGGACCGAAGCCCTAACCTTTGGCTGCGGCTCGTTTTCTGTACTCGGCTTGCACTTGAATGGCTCGGATTAATTGATTGGGTCCGCAATAACCGAGTTCCAGAACGATCTGTCCGAGCTGGAGGTGCTCTTTCCCTGCATCATCTTGTTCGCGCTGAATTCGAAGCGCTTCGTCGAGCTGGTAAATGGTTATATAACCAAGCTCAACGAGAATCTGACCCAGTAAGGTGCTGGGATCGGGATGGCTCGTCTCGTTATCGGACTCCTTAGTCATTACTTCTATCCTGCAAGCTGTAAAAAAGGTACAGACCGCTGAGCACACCCGAAGGGTCCAAACTTATGGCTGCTGGGTTTCCCCTCTGACCAGGTTCGTCGGTCTCCGCCGCACCCAACGATCTGTATGGAAGGATTATATCCTATGAGTCACGTACCAGAGCCATTGCTTGGCCCGGACAAAATCTTCCATTCCAAAGACTTTCTGGCCCTGCAGCGCCGACTTACAGAGGTTTGGACGCCGTTTCGGCGTTCGGATCAGGCTTACAAATCGCGCTTACAAATACTTTATCGCTTGAGAATCTCCCGGATTCCTGTAGTCCTTAGTGCTTGCCAGTATTATTCGCTCGTACAATACAAGGAGGACTGAAAATGCCTGCACTACAAGCGGAAACTATGGTGCCGCCCCTCAGCATCGCCGGACTTCTGCATTCCCGCTGGGGTGTGCAGACGCTGCGGACAGCCCTGGAGCTGAAAGTATTCGGCGTGCTGGCTGATCTCCCGCTTACCGCCAGCCAGGTTGCCACCCGGCTCAATCTTAATGAAAAAGCTACACTTTTGCTTCTCAACGCATTGGCCTCTATGGAGTTCCTGCGGAAGAAGGGTGAGCAGTTTGAACTCACCGAAGTTTCAAAGTTACATCTCCTGCCTGACAGCCCGGTCTACTTTGGTAATTACGTATTAGAAGACCAGGTGTCTAATGCCTGGGATCAGCTGACCGAAACAATTCGCCAGGGTAAACCGCTTGCTGAGGTAAACACCGAAAAAACCGCTTCAGAGTTTTTCCCGCAACTGGCTGCCAATATCTTCCCCATGAGTTATGCCACGGCACTCTCGTTGGCTCAGCATTTAAAACCGGAATCGCTTTCAGGAGAGCCTCGTGTTCTTGATATTGGTGCTGGCAGTGGTGCCTGGAGTATTCCTTTGGCTGAGGCAAACCGAAAGTTGAAGGTAGACGCGTTAGACTTTGAACCTGTATTCGTCACTACTCGGCGCTTCACTACTAGACACAAGGTGGCGGAACAGTATGGTTATCTGTCGGGAAGCTGGCAGGAAGTTGACCTGTCGCCTCAACACTACGACATTGTCATCCTTGGCCACTTGTTGCATTCCGAGGGGCGGGAGCAATCAGCGAAACTACTAAAGAAGGTTCACGAGACGCTTAAGCCCGGGGGGCTGCTAGTGGTGGCTGAGTTTCTCAGCAATGAGGAATCGACGGCCCCGGTGTTTGCGCAGCTCTTCGCGCTAAATATGTTGTTGCATACTACGGAAGGCTGCGTTTTTACTGTCAACCAGTTGACCGAAATGCTGACCGAAGCCGGATTCGGCGAACCAACACGGGTGAGTCTTCCATTCTTTGAGAAAGAATCGCCGGTAATGACCGCGCGCAAGGCATAATTCATTGTGGTTACACTGAGTTAGAATAACCCGTGCAATCGGAGCTTTGATATGAATGAACCGAGTGGTAGCCAGGTCCCCTTTTGTAACTACTGCATGATTTCTCTCGGTGATTCACTTCTGTGCCCGACCTGCGGTCGAAGAAGAAGCGAAATAACGGTTGCCAGAGTAAATGCCTCGGCAGCCGGTCGCGCGGCAGTAACAACTGCCGCTACGGCCGGCTTCCGAGCAGCCGCCAACTCCGCGACTGCCGGTGCTCGCGGAACCGCGTTAAGCGGCGCTCCGGTCGGCGGAGTTCCGACAAGCCGCCAAATTGTTCAACCGGGAGCGCCGGATTATGGCACTGGTCCTCTAACGTTTGTCTGTTTGCTTGCTTCTGCATATTTTTTCTGCTCGTATGCTTTTCATACTCTTTGTGGGATGTGACTCTACGCCACAGCGGGGTGGAAATTGAAACGAAGAGTTCTGTCGGCGCTGTCAGTTGGCATTGTGACCAGTTCGTGGTTGTGCGGTTCGACTGGTTATGCAGCGTGCTGGCCCGCGGTAGCGCAACCTCGCTCCTATGTTCCCGATCGTTATGGCCGCCCCGTGCAAATTGCGCCTCTTCCGGCCGAAACTGTCGAGGAAGCAATCCAAGCAGCGCTTCGATGTTGTGTTCCGGAAGTTGATCAACTGTGGATCTCTGCGATACAGAAGTCGCGCACACAGATTCGGGAAACGGAGACACATGGCGAAAGTAGCTCTCCTGGTGCTTCGCGGATTACGGAGAAGACTGCTCCTGTTAGGCACAATATTGGTGTTAACGACAAAAAACGATTGAGAATGCTGCTGGCGGGATGCACCAATAGATTGGCGCTTGCATACGCCGGTGACAATCAGCCCACGGCAGCCCGGTTTGTGTTGGAAAAATCCATCAATAATGGTGACGTCATTGCCGGTGTCAGCAAGACCGATAAAGCCGCACTCTATTTCAACCTTGGCTTTCTCTTGCTTCAGGCAGGTGCTGAGGCAGACGCCTATGCGAAGCTTCAACAAGCATCATTGTTGTACAAGAGCAACAACTGCAGGCGAGGACAGGCTGAGACATTAGCGCTCATCGCATTAGCCGACGCCCGGGCTTTTCGATGGGAAGCTGCATCAACGCGATATGAGGAAGCGTTCGATGCATACTCTGGCGATGATGGCGTGACCTCGTATCAGTTTGCCACGTCAAGTCTGATCAGCGCTGCTAATGCCGCTTGCTTTGCCGGCCAACCGGACCGTAGCGTGACATTGTTTACCAGGGCGCAGGAGCGCTGCGATAATAAGATTCATGGTGATGCCCGCCTGCTACCTCTCTTGCATTACCAAATTGCACTGATGACCTTTCATCAGCGCAAGTATGCTGAGGCGCAGGCTCATGCAAAAAATGCGCTTGCCCTTCTGGGCATTACTCTTGATACGAAGAAGGCAGACGTGTTTTCTCATCCCGCACTCGGCAGACAGAACACCGCTTTGCCTCTCAAGTTGTTCTGGCGAAGAACTATATCTGTAGATACGACCCTTGTAGGAGTTTCGGCGGACGAACCGGTAATAAGCGAGACATCTTCGGGTACAACTCTTCCACCCCTGCCCTATGGACCAGTGCTACAGCCCGTGAGCGCGTGCGCGTCGATGACCAATCTGCCATCCGGTGGAAGACAGAAATCTAAAAGTGAAGTATTCGATAGTGCTGCTCTGGTTCCCCCTTCCTTGCCCCTGAATGCGTTCCATCCAAATAATTCCCCTGCGAACGCTCGCTTCAGTGATACCACGGAGAGTCAGCGGAGTAGTCGTGTCACCGCTGACAGCAGGTTAGAACGGTTGGCTCAGGATTCGTTCGATTCTTCTTCTTCTCCTTCAAGTCGGTCGACTGATGATGAAAACCAAAAGCTAGTATCTCCCGAGGGCGGCAATGGCGCGCGCGAAGTAGATATTAAGGCGGAACTTTTTCAGAGATTCTCAATTTCGCCGGAAGAACGCTTTCCTCTGATGTCGAAACTTTGTCTTCTCCCCGGCGCTGAGGGGACGCATGTGGTGGCATTTCCTGCGTCCGTCGATCGAGTTCTTCGACTTTACGCAGTGGCAACGCAGCGATTGCAGCAGACATCGGGACACGTTAGCGATGCTTCTCGAATTGATGCATTGGCGGATTGGCAGGATGCGAAGAGCCATGTCGACTACCTTCCAGCGGAGGGGGCAGCCCGATCGCCGAAAAGATTTGGCGAGAAAATTCGGGAAACTCTCTGCGCTTCAATTCTTTCTAAAGCCAAGGCTAGCTGGAACTATGCAGGAGCGCCGGGGAAAAACTTGAATACGGTGGTGGCGGCTTCTTTCCGCGAAGGCGGGTCGGTTGAGACGAAAGTATCCATTCTCTCTGGCGAGGCGGAGTTCGACGAGCAGTGCAGAAAGGTTGCGCAGTCTTCAGCGGAGTCTGCATTCCATGAAGCACCGAATTCGGTGCCTGATGGAATGCCTGTGTTTGTGACGTTTGTATCCACTGCGTCAAGGACCTCGTCGTCTACTCCGGCAATTTTTGTGGATCAATCGAACTCATTTGACTCTGCAAAATTTGCATATGCTCGTGTTGTATCTCTGCGCACCAGGTTGACGAAGTTGCAAATAGAAGCAACACTGATGCCTGAGGCAAGAAAGAAGGCACCGGATACGGTTTTGTCCGTTGGTCCGGCCGGCGAATTTAAACAGATTGAATCAACCATTCCGAGGAGGCTGCACTTTCTGGTTCCGACCAGAGATTGCAGAATGACGGCATCCGCGATGGTGGCGCCAGTGGTGCCTCTTCTGATGCCGATGATCGAGGAAGGAACCCCGCTACTTCTCCATCAGACGAAGCTTTGGCGAATGAAACCAACAATCGTGGTGTTACGCTTGGTGCAGAAGGGCGCTGGGTGGAGTCAATCGAGGAACATGAGTCCGCGTTGTCGATTGCACCCTGGCGCACGGATCTTCGGACTAATCTGTCAGCAGCGCACCTGCTGTTTGGCAACCTCCTTGAAAAACAAGGTCGCGACGCGGATGCAATAGCGCAGTGGCGGCTGGCGTTATTTGCCGACCCTGACAACAGGTCTGCTTACAGCGGTCTGTGCCGACTGATGAAGATCGCTCCAGGCAGTGGTGCTGAACGCCGGCGTAATGCTGAGGCCGCCGCGTCGATGCTCAACTTGCCCGAAGCGATTGTGGAATACGAGCGGTCAATGATTGATTCGGGAAAAGGAGCAGACCATGCCTGTTTGGCTGAGTTGCTGCTGGAAGCGGGCTTTCCTCAGTTCGCGTTTATACAATGGGCCACAGCGGTAAATAAATCATGGGCTAATGAAAGCGATTCAACTTCCCCGAAGTCCAACAGTAATGTTGTTGACTCGTCGTCAACTTCATCGGGCAAATCAAGCGCAGCCAAGCAGGCAGCCATTCCTGAGGTTCAGTGTAATGTGTCGGATAATCTCAAGTATCCTGAGGGAAATGCTGGTCTGTCGAAGTGTCATCAGCGATTAGGCGATGTGTTGCTGCAGTATTCCAATGCCGCGCGAGAGCTTGGAGAGGAAAATATTGCGCGCGTCAGACTTGTATATGCCGGCATTGAATACAGGCGAGCGGTGCAATTTAATCCTTCAAATGAGCACGCGATCGCGGGTCTGCTTGATGTTGCATGTCGTGCAGTCGCTATCAATCCTTGTGCGGAAAATCGTTTGTTACTGGCTGGAGCCTATTTCCTGGCCGGAGAAACCGCAGAAGCGCGCAAACAAGTTGAAATCTGTGCCGCCCTGAAGCCCGGGGATGAGGATATTAATATTGCATTGAAGATGATGGTCGCAGAACACTGACGGTTGGCTCAGTAACGCTCTGAGCCCGGTCATCTTGCCCGGCGGAAACGCGGCGCATTATTCGAACGGGGTGGCTCCAAAGAGGCAGTTCGATAAATGTTTATGGGAATTACGGAGCAAATCAGACTTGATGAATTCCCCGCTACTTATTTGACCAATCGCCGTCCACGCTTGCTGTTCAAGGTGGCTCAAGTATGGTAGCTATGCACATTGGTAATCCAGCTGCAATTCCCGAAATCGAAGCGGGACGGGGCTTGCTCTCGCTCCCGGGTTCCGCCCATGCTGATCAAGCTCAGCTTTTCAGCAATCGCAGCGATAGTATCGCGGTGCTGGTTCGGATATATTCTACGAAACAGATAGATCAGACGTACAGAGTCTCACTCCTCTGGTCAACGACTGACGACGAAGGAACCGCAGCGAACGAGTAACGTTGATCACAAAAGAAAAGAGCCACCAGTGACTAAATTCGTCTTATATTCGCTTTCGAGTAGGCGAAGCTTTTAGTTAATGCACTCAGGGCTCTTGATTCAATAATAACTCCAGGAGGTCCAACATGTCTGTTGGGCCCCCCCGAATCGTGTGGCCGGTCGATAGCCGGTTGCGTTTACGGATACTGCGAACTGGATCATTTGACCGGTCGAATATAACGGGTGGGACGCCAACACTTTTGTGTTAGCGTCCCACCCGGCCAACTAAACTGCAAAAATTATGCAGGCACAGCCGTTTTTGTCAGCAGCTTTACAATTTCACGGCAGAAGGCGGGCAAATCGGCAGGGGTGCGTGATGTAACGAGATTGCCGTCTACGACTACTTCGTTGTCGGACCAATTTGCACCGGCATGAACGAGATCATCCTTGATGTTCTTGTAGCTGGTCACATTCTTTCCGCGTATGACGTCTGCAGAAGCAAGAACCCATGGTCCGTGACATATCGATGCGACAACGCCGCCTTCTTTCATGGTGTGGCGTACAATCTCCAGCGCTGCGTGGTTTGCGCGAATTTTATCCGGCGCCCATCCCCCGGGAATTATCACGCAATCGAAGCTCTCTTTAAACGCCAGTTCTTCGCACTGAGCATTTACTTCAATCGGCATACCATACTTGCCCTTATAGGTCCGTTCTCCAATGCCGGCAATCTTTACAGTAGCGCCGGCCTCGGTTAACCGAAGCTGAGGATAAAACAGTTCTCTATCTTCGAAATCCGGTCCGGCAATGATAAGCACTTTCTTGCCTTTCAATTCCATGGCTATTCTCCTTGTAGGTGGCCGTTGAGCAAAACCAATTGAACTATGCTGATGAGTGTACAAATCAGCTCCGCCGGGGATTGCTCTTTGCGTTGCACCAAGTGTGTTCACACTTGTGAGTGGCGGGCGTATTGAAATGGCATTTTAGGAACATGGTGATCTCCATTTAGGCTGACCCATAAGCTGCTGTACACTTCACACAGGTGTACGGGATTCTCGGTTGTCCCTGCGGATGCCAGGTGGTGCCAGCGGTTCCGTCCGTACCAGAAGGTTGGTGTGCAACGCATTGGGATTGCCGGGCGGGCTTGGTGGAGGCTAAGGCAGGTTACCCGTTCTCAGTTCAGATCGCATTCATGTCAGATCAATCGCTTCGGTCTGCGACCGAACATTCCAAAAGTCCCCGTGGGGCTTGCGTCAAGTATAGGATTCCGTGTGCGGCTACTTGAGGCGAGCATCAGCACCTAACAATCATGGACCGACTGTCAGTCAAGGGTCTCGTTTCTCAGAGATTCTTAAGAGTTATTCAAAATTCGATATTAGAATTTAATCGTTGCCAGTGGCAAAATCGGGACCCTGGTCCTGCATATTCCACCGCAGGAGCTCTCGGCGCCATTCCAGATCTGCCTGGGCCTCTTTCAGGAGACTGGCTAATCCCTGATAGTCTCCAAATGAGAGATCTACCGCTACTCCAATTTCAAATGTGAGCTTCACCCTCTCATAGCTTGGCGTGCAAGCCATGCAAACCATGTGGTCGGGTCCACAGATTTCGAAGATTCTGTTTTCATCACACTGAATCGGGTCTTTCTGCCAGTTGAGGTATTCCAGAAATTCCTCATCTTCAAGGCTCTGCTGTACAAGCAGCACTAGAGCTTGATACTGAGTTTGGTTTAGATAGATGGTGATCTCTTGCCGCCTCAAATCGAGTGCAACTTCGCCATTCTCCTTGTCGAGGTAGAGGTCGGCGAAGGCATTGGCGAAACTGATTTGATACGCTGTGCTCGTTTTCATTTATCTCTGGTCCTCAGAACTAAACGCCACACTCGGTTAACGTAGCCATGCAGCCACGTCAAGGGCGTGGTAAGTGATGACAATATCTGCACCGGCACGAAATATGCCGGTTAAGCATTCAAGGACGACACGTCTTTCGTCAATCCAACCGTTGGCGGCTGCAGCTTTGACCATAGAATACTCTCCAGACACATTATATGCCGCAATTGGCAGGTTGGTAATCACCCGGGCCCGAGCAATGATATCCAGATATGCAAGAGCAGGCTTCACCATGACTATGTCAGCCCCTTCCTCTATATCCATTTCTATTTCTCTAAGGGCTTCTCGTGCGTTTGGCGGGTCCATCTGGTAGCTGGAACGATCACCAAATTGAGGTGTAGATTCCGCAGCCTCTCGAAAAGGTCCGTAAAATCCGGAAGCATATTTTGCGCTGTAAGCCATTACCGGAATGTCGGTAAAGCCGGCTGAATCCAGAGCGTGTCTTATCGCCGCTACCCGACCGTCCATCATATCCGAAGGTGCGATTATGTCTGCCCCGGCTTCTGCCTGGGAAATAGCAGCACGTGCCAGGATATCGACACTGGGATCATTCAGGATCCGCCCATCTTCCACAATTCCGCAGTGGCCGTGGCTCATGTATTCGCACAGACAAGTGTCTGCCACCACGAGCAATTCTGGAAACCGCTTCTTTATCTCAATGGTTGCCTTTTGCACGATTCCATCGGAACGCCAGGCACCGGTTGCTTCGGGATCTTTCTTTTCGGGAATGCCAAACAAAATAACCGAACGAAGCCCGTTTTCTGCTATTTTCTCCACTTCTTTGAGCATCTGATCGACAGATTGCTGATGGATACCCGGCATGGACGATATCGGCTTTCTAATTCCGCTGCCTTCCACTATAAACAAAGGATAAATCAGCTTTTCCAGTCGAATGTGTGTCTCTCGCACCATCTCTCGCAAAGCCGGTGATGAACGCAGCCGGCGCATCCTCACGCTAAGGTCGGCGCGATGAGTTCCTGGATTGGTCAAGCTCGTCTGAGTAGAACTCATTTTATTATTCTCTCGTTGAAAAAGAGTACGGCAATGCCGATGGAGGAAGGTGTGCGGGGAATATGCATACTATATCTGCCCTCGCCGCCAAAGAGTTGGTGATAACACGGATTCTGTCGGAGATTTAATTCTTTGAGCGGTGCGCGCTTGCGACCGGTGCGGCTTCGACCACTGCCCGCACTAGACCGGCAATGTTGTACTCCCTGGCCAGTATATCGGCGCCGCCAATCAATTCATCGGCGGTTCTAGCGGTTTCGGGTCCGATTACAGCAATACGTACACTGTTTCGAAATTCATTAATCGAGGCTCCGTTGGCGGTTACGAGCCGGTGGAAGCTGCGAACGGTTTCAGAACTGGTTAAAGTGATTATGTCGATCTCGCCTTTCAGAAGCATCTGTCGCAGTTCATAGGCTGCTTCACGGGGATGCTCGGGGCCGGTCGTTCTGTAACAATAGACTGCGTCAACTGCTGCGCCAGCCGATTCCATTTTGTCTTTGATATAAGTGCGCCCAATGTCCGCTTTCGGCCAGAGAATTCGAACTCCGTTCATTTCAGCCGGGTACCCTGGAAACTCCGATACTAAACTCTCGGCCACGAAGCTCCCGGGCTCAAACTCTACCGTCAGCCCGTTAGCCTGGAGAATGTTGGTGGTGGCAGGGCCAATGGAGGCAATTCGCATTTGCTCAAGCACTCCTGGTCCACACCCGGTTTCTCTGAGTCTGGTAAGTGTTGCTTCCACCGCATTGGCGCTGGTAAAGATAACCCAAATATAATCGCCGGCCCGTTCAAACGCTCTGTCGAAAGCATTCCACGAAGGTGGTGCACCGATTGTTATTAGAGGAAGCTCTATCACTTCAGCGCCCAGTTCGCGAAGCGGGCTAGACAGGGAATGAGCCTGGTGACCGGGACGTGTAGCGAGAATCCGCAGGTTTTTTAATGAGGCGTTCATTCTATTAGGGTGGAGAGATAGCATTGGGAGGCGATAAGACCAGACATGATAATACTTCACCGGCGCCGGCAGAAATCATTTCATCAGCAAGGTTGAAGCCCAACTGTTCTGCTCGTACCGACGGTGCAGACAAGCGTCGACGAAACACCTGCTTGCCGTCCAATGATGCGATGCAACCCGAAAGTTCCATGGTGCCATTGCTTTGCAGGATCGCTAGCGCACCCACCGGTACTGAGCATCCACCGCCCAGTTTGCTGAGGAACGCACGCTCTGCTGTGGTTGTTGCTCCAACTCGTTCATCGTGAATTCTATGCAAGAGCTCTCTTATCACCGGGGCGTCAAGGCGGCATTCTATGGCCAGGGCTCCTTGTCCTGGCGCCGGTGTACATGTTTCAGCATCAAAGTAATGGCAAATACGTGCATTCTGGCCGAGCCGCAGAAGCCCGGCTGCGGCCAGCACCATGGCATCACAGACCCCTTCGTCGTGTTTTCGCAAACGGGTCGCTATATTTCCGCGAATGTCCACGAAACATAAATCCTGGCGGAGAGCACAAAGCTGTGCCGATCTTCGCCTGCTCGATGTAGCAACTCTGCTACCTGCGGGAAGCTGTTCAAATGAAGTGCCCGCATTGCAGACCAGAACATCGCGAGGATCCTCCCGGTTGAGCGTCGCACCGAGAACTAGTCCCTCCGGCATTTCTGTGGGAAGGTCTTTCAAGCTGTGCACCACAAAGTCTACTTCTTTTGCAAAAAGAGCTTCTTCTAGTTCTTTGACAAATACGCCGCGACCGCCTATTTCGGCCAGTGGTTTGTTGAGCACTTTGTCGCCACTAGTTTTTATGGGCACAATGTCAAATTCAATACCGGCGTTTAACGCGTTCAGTTCGGCTAGCGCCATATCTGTCTGCCATCGTGCCAATGCACTTTCGCGGGTGCCGACTCTCAGCAATTGTTTCAGACTCGACGGCATGGCATCCGTCTCCTTAGATATTGTCGAGGAGAGATCTGCCACAGCGGTTTGCCGAAGATACTTCGCTAAGGTCTTGCTTGCTCGGGCATTGTGTTGAGGGAAGAACGAACTCTGAATCGCGGTGTAGATGTTGAACGGAATATGGTTGAGCAGCATCATGCGAACGCACCGAATCTGGTGCCTCGCGCGGTGGTGATGCATCAAAGCTTTCGAGAACTTTGCCGGACGAATCGAGCCACGGAACTAAGTCAGAACTGGCTGTGTTATCAAAAAAATCGTTGTCGGTTTCAGTACCGGGTCTGACCTTGATCTCGTGAAGCGGAAAGTGTGCTGATGACTTTTCTGTAGTCTGACTATGTGCCCTCACCAGAATGCGGGGAGCCGCTTCAACAGTACCGGCAGGTGAGGTGCACCCGGGAGACAGAGGATCGAGATTGAACAGTCTACGCAAGGCTTCGGCTTGTTGCCGCAAGACCTGGTAGTCGCTGGTGGATTTAAGTTGCACCGTCGGGTGATGCAAAATTTGATTTATCAATGCACGACTTAGTTGCTCAAAGTCGCCGCTACTCTCATTCTTTACTAGATATTCAGCGCGAATTGCTTCGATTTTTTTTCGTAAATCGGTAATTGTTGGTGCTACCAGTAACGATCGTTCCCAGCAATGAAGAGCTTCCAGGGTCGAAAAAACGATGCGCTCGGCCTCTGTGACCAGTGACTCGCGCTCCGCCAGATTCTTGTTTACAATGGCGGCAAGGTCATCGCTATGATACAACTTCACTCCGTCAAGATTTCCCACTTCGGGATCAACGTTTCTCGGCACGGAGATGTCGATGATGACGAGAGATTTGCCAGGCTGCAGATTTTTCTTCAATTCCTCTGCTTTCAGCAAATGTGAAGATGCACTGGTAGAGACAATCACCAGATCACAGGCAGAGGCAACCTGATATCGTTCGTCAAAAGATAGGCGAGCATTCAGCCGGTGGGAATTAAGTAACTTGTTTTCGGCAAACTGTTCCAGCCGGGAAGCCGTTCGATTGATCATCAATACGGGGCCAGGCCCGGAATCCGCGAGTAAATGCTTTGCGCATATTTGCGCCATTCGTCCGGCGCCAATGATGAGGACGCTACGCTCACTCAGTTTTCCCAAAAGCTCCCGCCCGAGTTCCACCGACGCAGAACTGACAGATACTGCTCGTCTTCCCATTGAGGTGTCCGAGCGAACCCGCTTGCCACAATTGAGTGCCAGTTTGAAAAGCGAATCGAGGTATGTGCCGCAGGTTCCTGCTTCCAGCGCTCGCCTGTGAGCCGCTTTCACCTGAGACATAATCTGGCCCTCGCCAAGGACGAGGCTGTCGAGGCCGCTGGCAACCCGGAAAAGATGGAGAGCTACGTCTTCACGTAGCAATTTGAAATTGGGTCGGAGCCCGCCGTGATCGCCAATGCCGCGGGTGGACGTAAAAAAAGACTCGAGTTCACGCAGACCTGCGTGAACGTCGCTGACTACCGCATAAACTTCGGTGCGGTTGCATGTTGATAACACAACTGCTTCATTAACGTGAGGCATGGCAGCGAGCGCTCGTAGCGCATGCCCTACACAGGAGTCGGGAATGACAAATTTCTCACGAATGGTTATAGGACACGAGTGGTAATTCAGCCCAACCACCACCAGGTGGGAATTGCCCGAGGCTTTGATGGGGTGCCCTTCTTCAGACCAGGGTGATGGACCGCTAAGCTTCACTTAATCTCTCGATTTCTTGATTAGCAAACTGGCGCCGCAAACGGCCGAACTCTAGGGCTTGGACCTTTGTCCCTCAATGGCGCAAATTATAGCCACTTGCAGGGCGTACAGACGCGCCGCCACCGCACGTAGTACATAATCTGCAAACTGACACCTCTGAGCTGAAAAGCGGATTGATGCTAAGACCTCGGCGCTGCTAACATCGTAAGGGCTAGATGAAACTTTTGCCACCCGAGTTGAGGCTTTGTATTTACTGGCAACCTATGCGGTGACGAACTTGTCATTTTGGTTTTGCCCCGAGATGATGTCGGGTGACTGGTTGTCATGGTTCGGTGGCTGGAATGCCATGATCTATTGATAGCTGCTTAACGCTCTGCTCCGAGAGTTTTGATGTGTTCCTGGAAAGTCAGCCCTCCGGGAGCTCCTGGTCCGTTTTCGATGACATTTCCTTTGCCGTCTAGATAGACGATAGTTGGATACGCCCTCGGCCGGTATCGCGCAACTTCTTTCCAATTTGCGGCGTCTTCAGCGTTCAAATGAGAGAACTTAACTTTTCCTTTAAACCTTCGTTCAGCGTCTGTCCATGTGGACGCAAAAGACTTACACGACGGGCACCAGTTGGTTGAAAAGAAGATCACTTCCCGAACCGCACCTGGAGCTTTTGAAACACTGTTTGTCGGCTGGAACTTTAGATCGGTGGCGAGGTCTGGTCGAATCTTCAGCAATCGACCTTGAACAATCTCCTTCAATGCAGGGTCGTTTGTGTGTTGAATGACCCACTCATATTCCTCGACGGCTTTTTCGCGTTGACCGAGACGCAGTTGACAAAGTGCCAGATAGTAATGCACTCGCGCATTTTCGGGGTCGGACTTCTTAAGTGTCTGAAACTTGGACAAAGCCTTCTCATAGTCATCCGCTAAATAGGTGGACACCGCTTCCTTAAAGTGGTCCGTGGTAGCGCACTGAGCCTGCGCACAGAACACACTGCATAGGAGGAAACTTGCAACGCATACATGTTCAATCTTCATTGTGCTAACCCGGGAACCGAAATTTTGATCCACTTGAGTTTACCCGATCTGCTCATGGCAGAGCCTCTCTGAGGACGTTAAAGTTCCATGGACCGGTTGGGATCGACTAATTAGGAACCGATAGTATGGTTGCCCCAAAAAACCGGGTCTGCGTTGAGCAGTGCATTGGTCACTCCGCTTCGGTTTTCCATGCAATCTTGGCGAATCCAAGTTGCAGTCAGTTGACAAACTGTTTGAAGCAAGTATGTCTCATCCAGAACCCCGGCGTTATGATGGCTCTATGGTGGTGGAGAGAGAGGGTTATGCCTGAAGACTTACAAAAATGCATTGAACAGGCGGGAGACCTCTCTCTGACGGAATCTGACTGCACCAAACCAGGAATTGTAGTTGCCAACGTCCTCCTAATTCTTCTATTTGCGGGTGTAGGACAAGCGTCTCTAGTCATGTTGAGCCCTGATGCAACTGTGCTAAACAGAACGAGTGCGTGCACGGGTATTGGCTTTTTGACGACTGTGCCACTGATTTGCTTTGCCCCGGTATTCGCGTTAACGAAGATGCCACATTTTCTGAAGTGGACACCACTGCTTGCGATTGTTTTATTGGTTCCTCCCTGCTTTTTCTTCAGACCAACCGATCTGCCGGGTTGCGTTATAGAATCCTGCCTATCTTTCAGTTTGTGCCTGTGGACCCTCATCGGAACCGGTCGCTTTCTGCTGCAAAAATGATGGCGGTGGTTCGGCTCGAGTCCGAGGTGGCCTCTGAATGTAAGAGGAAAGGCACGTCTTCTCGGGTGGTTCTGCTTAGTTGACAATTCTTTGGTCAGACCTATGCGGTTAGCCGGAATATCGGGCATAAAGTTTGAGCCCCGCGAGCACGTGAGAATGTTCTGGCCAAGCCCCCAAGACTATAATGAGGTAATTCAGTCTCCCGCCGTCTGTTTTGCAGACCCCGAGTTGCGCTGTGGACTACCCGAGTTGACCGCGCTCGGTTTGCCGCGGGCAATAACTGGAGCGTTTGCAAGTGTTTACAGATTGCACTGTAACGACCGCGATGTGGCAGTTCGCTGTTTCCTGAGCCGGGTGCCGGGTATTGAACGACGCTACCGCGAGCTGAGCAAGTATATAACGGGTGGCGAACTTCCTTACACCGTAAACTTTGAGTACATTCCTCAAGGTATTCGAGTGGGTGTGAAGTGGTTTCCTGTTTTGAAAATGGATTGGGTGCAGGGAACAAGTTTGACCGACTATGTTGGCGCTGTTCTCGCAAAGCCTGCAGAGCTTGAGGCGCTTCTCGATGCATTTGATCAGATGGTGCTGGATCTGCGTAGCGCTGGTATTGCCCATGGTGATCTCCAGCATGGAAATGTGATCGCGGTAAACGGAGCGTTGCGCCTGGTAGACTATGATGGCGTGTACGTGCCTTCTCTGGCAGGCATGATCAGCAACGAGAACGGGCATGCAAATTACCAACATCCACATCGAAACGAAAAATACTTTGGTCCAAGTATTGATAGTTTTTCCGCCTGGCTTATTCATATTTCACTGGCTTTGCTGCTCATTGATCCCGGTCTGTGGGAGCGGTATCAGGGCGGCGATGAATGTTTACTGTTCAGGCAGACCGATTATCGTAATCCGCTGGAATCGAACATTCTTCGATCTCTTTGCGGGCATTCCTCGTCAAAGATCCAGGAAATGGCCCGCTTCTTGAGGCTCCTGTCATTGGTTCCCATTGACCATGTACCACTGTTCGATCCGACTATTGACTTAAACGAACTGATACCAGACCTTGAAGAGGTAGCGCAGAAAGAGCCGGCGGTCCGTATCACGAGCAGTCATTTCGTGGCACACGAAGAGGTGTGGAACGCAGACAACATGGCTGCGCTGGAGTCTGCTGAAGGACAAATTGTGGAGGATGGGGTGAGTGCGTATCAGCGGGGAGTCTCCCTGCAGAGAGCTAAACATCATGACAGAGCTGTCTCCGCATTCACTAGATGCAAATCCCGGGCAGACGATGATGAACTTTACTTGCAGGCGATGGAAGCCTCTGTGGTATCACTGTTTTTCCTTGAGCACTATGAGGAAACCACCAGGGAGTATTTGAGCGCTCAACACTTTCGACGTGTCAATTCAAGGGCTCGCGTGTTTGAGAAGACCGAAATGACTGACGCTGCGCGGCAGGCATACCTGGTTGCATGCGGATTTAGCCTGCTGCAAGACAAGTACTTCAACCAGGCCGGTGAGCGCTTCATAGAGGCACTGGAATGTATAGGCGAGATCAGCCACTCTTTCATCGGCTGCCAGCTTGGAATCGCGTATCAAATGGAAGGCAAGTTTGCGCTGGCGCGAGCTCAATTGGAGGTGGCGGGTTCAAGAATCGAGGATGAGGAGGACAAGTGTCTTGCATTCCGATTGGGCACCCTCTTAGCGGATGTGGACTCTCGATCATTGGCCGAGCGGTGCTTTAAGAGAACGCTTTCATTGGCATCTTTTCCCAACGATCCGCTTTATGTAGAATCGCTGCTCGGTTGTGCCGGGTTGGCGATCAAAGATGATCGTGCAATTGAGGGTTTGACACGAATGCGGGCCGCCCGAGAGCTGCTGGACTTGTCACCACGGGCTGTGCGCAATTCTTTGCTTTGCCGGATTGGCATGTTGTTGCTCGATCTTAATTTGGAAGTCGATTCGGCCCGGCATTTTCATGACGCGCTATCCTCAGATGGTCGATGCGCGGCCGCTCATCTGGGATTGGCCATGTTAAGCTTCCACCAGCAACGCCATGATGATGCTAGCGATCACCTGCGCTGGGCGCTGCGATACGATCCTTCCCTGATCGACGCTCACATCGCTAAGGCTGAGCTGCTGAGCCTGGAGGGCTTTTCGGCGGAGGCTGGCATTCATTTTACCGAAGCCATAACGTTGCGGCCGAAATCTGCTGAGCCTTACCTGAAGGCCGGCAATTTTTTCTTCAAGAAAAATGATCTGAACACAGCGGTTCATATTTTTTCGGAGGCCGTCGCACGAGGGATTTATTCGCCCGCCATTCTCTTTCGTCGCGGGTTAGCCTACGCACGACTCCAGGAACACGATGCTGCTCTGCGCGATTTCGAGCGTTGCCTGGAGTTGGAGCCGAAGCATTTTGCCGCTCATTTCAATAAGGGAGTCTTGTATAAAGTCTTGCGGCGGAAGACGGAATCGCTGGCATCTCTAAATGAGGCGTTGGCGCTTCGTGCGGGGTATCCGCGAGCGTTGGAGCAAAGAGCCTCCGTGCTTAAAGACATGCTTCGATTTTCAGAGGCTATCGCTGATTGCGATCTGGTGTTGAGCAGTGAGCCTTCTCACTCCGGGGCGAGGGCAATGCGAGGGCTGTGTCATTTCGGGCTCAGTAATTTTTCGCTGGCTGCAGCAGATCTTGAAGTTGCACTTGCAACACGCGCTGAAGATCTCGACGCCTGGGCTGCTTTCATCGCGTCGCTGGGCGAGCTGGGAGAGAATGACGGAGTCATTCAGTATGCCACGGCCTGTCTCAATGAATTGTTGAAGGGGAAATATAAGAGTCAGCATTTACTGTCGAACGGGCGGCTAGCTAAGCTGGAATTATTGTTTGAGCGAGGCAAAGCGTATGCTCGTCTGGGAAGGAATGTTGACGCTTTGGCTGATTTCGTTGCCAGCGATTTCTTCCACGATCTTAGAGTGATTCGAGAGCGTGCCGTGGTACATCAGAAGCTGGGCAATTTGGAATTAGCAGCGGAGGATTTTGCCAGCATTGCCATGCTCGTTCGCCCGCTGGATTCTAACGCGGCCTTCCAGGCTTCCATTTCATATTTTCAGTCGCGGCAGAATAGAAAGTATTTGCTCGACAGCAAATTTCAGAACCTCAAATTTCTCGATCTCTTTGATCAGTCCATCAAAGTCGCGCCAGAAGGCGGTGACTGCAGGGAGGCAGCCAATTGTTGGTATGCCAAGGCTGAACAGTTATTGTCCGACCCCTCTCAAGAAGCGCAACTTTTTGAGTTGTATGGACGTGCGCTGCGTGCTGATCCCGACCATTACCCTTCATTAATTGCCCGTGGACGTCTATTTCTTGCGGTGGCGGCTCCGCAGAAGGCGATTTCGGATTTCATTCAAGCGTGCAGTCGGCATGCGGAGCGAGTTGATGCGCATATTGAACGGGGCAAATGTGCTTTTGTGCTCAGGAATTATGAGGAAGCAATTGATGCGTTCACTCTAGCGATCAATTTGAAGTCCCATACGCCCGGGCGGTATTGGCGCGCGCGCTCATACACCGCTCGTGGTGACTATGCGTCCGCTCTGAACGATTTGAAGTGCTTGCTGACAAGCCTCGATTTGCAAAGTACTGTCGGTGGAGAACCTTCTCTCACCGAAATTGCCGAGCTATCTCTGGATGTTTGCGCGAGCGCCAGGAATGACGCGTTGCAGGAGCTGCTTGCGTATTTGGATGGATTTAGCCTTTCTGCGGACAATGTGCCGCTGGTGTTGGAGCGTGCGTTGCTCAAGTTAAAGCTCAATTTGCATGGAGAGGCTTTGAAAGATTTCGACCATGTACTGAAAATTGCCGAGAAACGCAAAGCGATTTACCCCACCGACAGCCTGCAGGAAGTTCTTCGATCAGCGTTATGGGGGCGAGGACAGGCATTTCTCGCACTCAAGAAGTTGGGCAAAGCACGCAGAGATTTTTCACAGTTGGTTTCGCTGGACTCGAACTGCCACTTCCATTTTGGACTGGCTTTAATTTGCATGGAGGAATATAGATTCGCCGAAGCAATTCAGCAACTAGATCAGGCGATTCTCTTTAATCAGACTTATCCTGATTTGTTTTTACATAAGGCGACTGCACTGGAAAAGCTTGGTCAGCGTGAGCAGGCAACGCAAGCGAAACAGCAGGCAACCCGGTTGCGCCGGAAGTTATCGCCGGAAGATCTGCAAATTGAATGATGCGTAGCATGGAGCCGCAAATGGTCGAGGAAAGTCCGTGGGCGGATGGTCTCGCCAGGCGGTCACGCTGCTAGAATAGGTGATATCAGGGTACGATCTGTCTTGATGGATCGGAGCCGGGAAAGCATGAGTGAATTGGAGCGTCCGATAGTATACGGTCAGCTGGAGAAGCCGGTCGATGTACTTTGCCATTCTTCGTTTCCGGGTCTCCCATTCTCCATGCGCGCTGCGCAAAGATTCCTCGTGCTGCCGCTGGTAACAATTGCAGCAGTGGGGATAGCTCTGTACCTCTATTCGGTCCTTCTTCCATTTCTAGTCATTCCCTTAGCTCTCTTTACCGTTGATACAGCAGTCTCTTTTAAGCCATTTATTCAATGGGTGAACGAGGGGATCAAACCTGTAGCTAATGTGCTCTTAGCGGTACCGTTACTGTCGCTACCATTGGTCTTGCCTGTGCTTATGGTCACGGCCTGGTTGCAGGGGATTGCCACGCATATTCGGCTCGGCAACGCGGGTTTTTGGTTTAGTGGACAATTGAGTGGCATGTCTCTTTCCACATCGTTAATTCCGTGGTCGGCGCTGGCAACTCTAAATGCATTGCAAAAAATCGGGGAGAACGATCAAGCTCTTGAGTTAAACATTCTCAAAGGCAATCTATCATGGAGAACGTGGGTGTCTCTCTGGTTTCTCTGCCCTGCTGTTTTGAAAAGTCCCTTCAGCGCGAGTTTATGGAAGCTGCGGATACCCTTATCGTCCTTGTCATCCGAGCTTGATCTCGAGCGTTTGATTCTGGCATTTTGTGCTGCACTCCCTGAAGGAGCAGGCGCTAGTCTTTTGGGACTGTCACCGGCAAAGCTCTGTCCGACCTATACGGAACTCTGGCTTGAGGGCTTATCTCCTGAGACCCGATCCGACGTATTATCCGAAGGGACAACCATTGGCGGTGGCAAATACGTAATTGATCAGATCATTGGTTCTGGTGGAGAAGGAGTTGTTTACTCTGGTAAACGGCTGAACAGCGATCTAGCCGTTGTAGAACCGGTAGCTGTTAAGGAGTTTGTGTTACCGGTTCAGGGTGGTTTTCTTTGCGTTGCGCGGGCTCTTGAGCACATTGAGAGAGAAAATATACTGGTAAAGCGTTTGTCTCACCCGGGGATAATAAAGCTACTCGACTATTTTGTGGAAGATAACCGAGTGTATCTAGTGCTGGAGCTACTAGAGGGAAAAACTTTGCAAAGTTTAGTTGAGGAGAAAGGCGCTTTATCTGAGGACTATGTCATTGATCTCTCCATTCAGATGTGTGAAATTTTGCAGTATTTGCATTCACAGGAACCTGCGATCGTTCATCGTGATTTCACGCCAGACAATCTGATGCTTTTGCCTGGCGGTACGTTGAAGTTGATTGATTTCAATGTTGCTCAACAATTAGAGGCCACCTCAACTCAAACTATCGTAGGCAAGCAGTCATTTATTCCACCTGAGCAATTTCGCGGGAAGGCGACGGACCAGAGCGACCTTTATGCCCTCGGAGCGACAATGAATTTTTTATTGACAGGAGAGGAGCCTGAACCGATTACAGTTTCAAGACCTCGGCTTACCAATCCGCGTGTATCGTTCGTGCTTGATGCAATTGTCGCGCAGCTTACTCAGCAAGACGTTGCTGAACGCTCTCGGCGAGCTGAGAGTGTTCTGGAAGAGCTGCATGCTTGTCAGACTCAGAGCAACTCGGTCAAATGAGGTTGCGGCGAAAAAAATGCGAACGACAGAGAAGACTATATGGGCTACAAGTATTCAGCACATTGTAAAGATGGAATGCCGGCGATGAAGAGAAATCGAATTGCAGAGATTGGAGAGATGAGTCAGGAGAAAAATGGAAAACCGTAAAGAAGCCATTGCATTGGAAAGGATATTGTTTACGGTCGTGACCGGGGTCATCATCGTATATATTGCTCTTCATGCTCTTGTTTTTTTTGGTTTCTCCGCCGCTATTCTTCCGGATTCACATCGCTCATCAAGCGATGTTGTTTTCTTATTCCTGTCCCTTTGCCTCTCGATCGCGGGATCGCAGATGCATAAGGTAGGCTGGGAGCGGTTACCAAACTCGCGATCTATCGCCGTAGGGATGACTTGTTTTACCATGGTGCTCGCTGCGGCGGATACGGTGGCCCGGGCGGGCAGCCTTATCCAGTTTAGATATGAGAATTATTCTGGTCTGGTTTTTGCGTTTTGCGCGATGGGACTCTACAAGTTGTTATGCCGGAAGCAACCGGATCCGGTGGCATCAAAACTACAAATTTCTGTGGAATACTTACCGCGCACAGGTTTTGAGGGGTTACTGGAAAGAATCCTCAATCGTATGTTGCGAGAAATTATCGAGTTACCAGCGGAACACCCGGTGCTAATGTTGTGGGCGCTGGCCCTCATAGGCGCCGCTTGTGTCGCGCTCTACATACAATTCTTCCAGGGCCTGTATGGTGTCCTTGCGGGAATTCCGGCCGGACTTGCAGACACCAACAAAGATAATACTCTAAGTACAGGCCAGGTGTTTCTGTTCTTAGTGGCGGGCGTATACGCTTTTGTCTTCGTTCGGTTTCTGGGAAGATTTTTTCGGTCGGCACTTCATGTACCCGAGTGGCTTGGCAATGGAGTAATACTGTCTCCGAAAGAGCTGTACGGCGTGGGGCTTCTGAATGGCGACTTTCGCGGACGGCAAGCCTGGAGCGATGTGCATCATATTGCTTTGTGCGCTGATTCTTCTTTATCGGTGAATCAGGCTAGAGAAAGGAATACGAAGGATCCTTGTTCCAGGGTGAGAAACGTGCAGCTGATTTTGAATTTTCGATCGGGCGGACATGCCACTATCGATCTTTCGCGGTTGTCCTTCGATGATTTGGAAAAGCTATTTCTTGCCATTGAGTCGTGGGCTAATCCATTGTGTTGTTCTCCGGCGGTAGCCCGGTTGAAAAACGATATTTTAACCAGGGCGGAGGACACTGCAGATAGTATCACTTATACGCAGGTGTGGGAGCAGAGTTTAGCCAATAGTTTCGTAGCTACAAACTTCGTGCCGCTCAAGGCCGGGCACATTTTGCTAGCAGGCAGTCTTCCAGTGATTAAGGTCTTGTTGCCTATTTCCAGCAGAGGATTTTCCTCTGTCTATATAGCCGAAGAAGCGACTGCAGGAACGCGAGTAATCCTTAAGGAATTTACGTTGCCACCACGCACAGATGCAGCCAAGATGCAAAAGGCTCACGAGCTGTTTCTTCGTGAAGCGACTATTCTTTCGCATTTGGACCATCCTAAGATCGTTAAAGTGCTAGACCACTTTGTTGAATGTGGTCGTGAGTACTTGCTGCTTGAATATGTTTCTGGAATGAATCTGAGGCAATTAGTGACTGCCAGGGGTCCGCAATCTGAACAGCAGGTGCTCCTTTGGGCAAGAGAGCTGTGTGAGGTTTTGCAGTATCTGCACGACCAGAATCCGCCCGTCGTTCACCGAGATCTCACGCCCGACAATGTTATGCTAACAAAAGACGGCACAATCAAGTTGGTGGACTTTGGCGCAGCACGTGAATCTGTTAGTAAGGCGACTGGTACGCTGGTCGGGAAACAGTCCTACATTGCGCCGGAACAATTCCGAGGGAAGGCTTCGGTACAAAGCGATATTTATGCCCTCGGATGCACGATGCATTTTTTGTTGACAGGTCGCGATCCTGAGGCGTTAAGCGAGTCTCATCCGGGAGAAAGCAATCCGAACGTGAGTGGGGCGGTTGACGATCTTGTCGCCAGTTGTACACGCATTGATCAGTTTGATCGGGTGAAAAATGCCTTCGAACTGATCGCAAGAATTGAGCAAATCATAGTGAGTAAAACTGCGCCTCCAGACGAGACTGACGGCGACGGGGAACATATAATCATCAGGAAAGAGGAAGTGGTCTGAGGTCGATTGCAGTGTGGCAACGCGAAGAAGGGCCGTTAGCAAATCTCATTCGGGCACGTGATATGGATTCAGCGAAAACATCACTGGACAAAGCCGTTGAGCTGAGAGTGATATTGCTCGTTGAAATTATCATCATGCTACTATTCTCGACGCTGCAGGAACAAGTGTCGCAGAACATCAAGATTTGATAGTTGATTATTCGGAGGAAGTTATCTGCACGTTGGATGATTCATTGAAGCTGCCTTGCGTGGCTCCCGCCGTGCGCAAAATCGAGGCTCGTCATAACAATCGAAATCTCGCGGAACGGATGAACCTGAAACAACGAACAGCTAATAGCGACGAGATAGTGGAGGACACGCTGTCCTCCACTATTTGAAGTTTCCGTGAATTGAATTAATAGCTATTCAGACTTCTCATTGTTCAGCAATATAAAATGACGCATGGTAGAACCTATATATTGCTGACACGTATTTGGTATCTTGCTGAAGACTTTGTCGATTGGCTAGCTGGCGCACTACTTCGACAACTTCCTGAGCGCCCATTTCGCCATAGAGCTAACGGGGGGTACTGCGCCAACGATCCTTGCTCCCGTGTGTAGTCCAACAACAGCGATATCGTTCGCCATCTCAGACAATGCTTTGGCGTCTTTCGCCGCAGCACACCCGATGTTCGCCGCTCCTTCTTCTATTGTTGTTATCGGATTACGTAAGTGAACGACGTCAGCCACCAGCTCCTTCCCAAGCTTATTCACTGCTTTTGCCTTGTAAGTGGTAGCAGAGGCTATAGCTTCAGCTGGTAGAACGATAGTTCCCGCCGGATTTCTCATTGCTGCATCGATAATCGCGGTTGTACTATCCAAGACCTTTTCCTTGATCCGTTGCGCGGAGGCATCCGGGTCTCCTTGAGTGACTTTGACGATGGCCGGGATAACTGTTTTGGCTATTACTGGTGACACAATCTTGGAATCAATCAATTCTATCTTATGAAGCAAATTTTGCAGGTCTCCACCGCCGTCAGGTGTTCCTCCTTGATGAAATCCATATGGGTCGTCCTTCGGGAGACTTTGCGGCTTCGGCTTAAAGCAAAGGTCCAACAGAGTCGACGAGAGTTCAATTTCAGTGCAGTGAGCATGGTGGTTCAGTTCTTTAATCTCGGGTCTTTCTATTTCCATTTGATCCTTCTCCGCCAATGATGGATTCAGCCTCATCATTGATGTTGCATTCTGTATATAACGATAAATTGTTCAATGGCCTATTCCAGCTAGGTTTACTTAGCAGAACCTCTTCACCATAGAGGGGCTTATTCGTCAAATTCTCGCTAACCACACATATCAATTTTCATTGGCTCTCCGCGCTTCTTCACAACCCGTTTGGCGTCGTGTTCGAAGCGTGTTTGTGGATACAGCCTTCGCGTAAATATCAATTGGCGCACCTCGGTTTTACCAGGGACGCTTTCGAAAGTAAGTTTTTCATTTGACAGTCCTTTGTTGTTATCACGGAAAATGTTTTGGTGACGTCTACTGATTCTGAATCAATGCACGATCATGACCGCTGGAAGAGGCCACGAACGCGTTAAGAACTGATGTGCAACCGGGGAGTTCCAATTACTCTCAGCTTGGATTGCTGATTCCTGATTCAAGGCTTCCGTCGCACCAGTGAGTTACGATCTTCAGGTAAAATGGCTTCCATGTGATGTGGAAGAGTTCATGAGCATGACGATGGAAAGAACTGGATCTTGCAGAAGGGTGGGCGTTGTCTGTGGCGGTGCGCTACTGTTTTCCATTTTGGCGGTACCTGGATACGCCGCTGATTCAGATTCGGCGGCACCGCCACAACCCGGTGCCGCCGAGCATAATAGGGTATACCAAATCGCTCGCGGTGCAAAGGAGCTGTACGACGCCGGACAATTTCAGGCTGCTTGTGCCAAGTTTGAAGAAGCGCTCGCAATTGACTCAGTTGATCCGTTTTCTCGTCTTTATCTCTCCATGTCTTTATTTCGACTGGGGAAGACAAACGAGGCTATCGATTGCCTTGATAAATCGAAGACGCCCGAGCCCGATGATGTTGTTGGCTGGTACAACGCGGGTGTTACATATGGCATGTTTGGATCTTTTGACAAGGCTCTGAAAAATTTGAATTACTTCGTTGAACATTTTACTGGAGATAGCCGGCTGCAAGAGGCTCGTAGTTTGATAGATGCGTTTACGAAGGCAAAGACGACGCAACTTACGGATGTATCCGGTGATCAGGATTATTTCAATCTCGCTGTAAAGGAAGGCGCCACGAGATGGGCCGATAATTCGATGCCTGTAAGAGTGTATCTCGGTTCAGGCAAGAAGTTGCCCGGTTTTGATCCGGCTTTTGTCGAGTCAGTTAAGAGTGCGTGCAATGACTGGAGTGTGGCATCAGGAGGAATTGTAAGTTTTGAGTTCGTTTCCTCTGCTAAGAATGCACAGATCCGCATCGAATGGACCGATGATCCCTCGGTATTGAAAAATGCCGCGGAAGCCGGGCACTGCCAGCTGAGCGGAAATGAGAAAGGATCTTCCCTGGCAGACGTAATTTTACTTATCAGGAATAGATCCGACAATTCGATTGTTTCCGCGCTCAAAATGAAATACACGGCCTTGCATGAGATCGGTCACACTCTTGGCATTGCGGGACACAGTATGAATGTCCGCGATGTGATGTTTCTCGGTATTCTCAATGACAGCTTTCCTGATGGGATCTCCGAACGTGATACAAATACACTTAAGAAAATCTACTCCACCTCAACTACAAAACTCTTCAGTTCAGATCAAAACGCGTGGATAGCTAATACCAATCAGGGATCGGCGGAAGTGAACGCTGGACATCCACTTGCAGCGATTCCTCTGCTGGAACAAGCGGTGGAACAGGCCCCTGCGGAAAAGAAAAATTTCGTTCGAGGGGTGCTGGGTCTGGCGCACTACAACCATGCTCTCAATCTCATTCGGGCACGTGATATGGATTCAGCGAAAACATCACTGGACAAGGCCGTTGAGCTATTAGAGATTGGCGGTGACAAGAAGAATCTCTCGAAGGCGCGCGGTGCGTATAAATTTCTGAATGCACCACCTCAGCGTCCTGCCGGACCGCCCTCATTTCAGTTCTCTCGTTGAGCCGTTCAAACATCGGATTCCTCGATTCGAACCCATCTTCATTCTTCATTATGCAATAGTTGAATGGCATCCTCCCGGCTATTAATGATTTATGCATAAAAAGAGGCTATCCTTCTTCTGCACTACGGCTTAGGCGTGCAAAGGGGGCGCACGGACATGAAGATACGCATTAGCCGCCGGCGGTTTAATCAGGTTCTCGTTTCCGGGACGATTCTGAGTGCGATTAACCAGCTTCCACGAAGGATGCAGGCACAGGCAATGGAGCCAACAAATTCTCTTGCGTCTTGGACTTACGATGTTGCATTGTCTATCAACGGTAAGAAGGTCACCAGGAACATAGATTCGCGCGTGACCCTGTTAGATCTCTTGCGTGAGCAGCTAAATCTTACCGGAACAAAAAAGGGCTGCGATCAAGGGCAATGTGGCGCTTGCACTGTCCTGGTAAATGGCAAGCGGATCAAATCATGTTTGAGTTTGGCCGTGACGCATGAGGGTGATGCTGTTGTCACCATCGAAGGGGTCGCTGAGGGAGATGAGTTGCATCCACTGCAAAAGGCTTTTATAAAGCATGACAGTTTTCAATGTGGCTTTTGCACGCCGGGTCAGATAATGTCGGCGCTTGGTCTGCTCAAAGAGCCATGCGGGCAAACCGATGAAGACGTAAGGGAATGCATGAGTGGCAATCTCTGCCGCTGCGGAGCGTATCCGAACATCGTCGCGGCGATACAAGAAGTGCGCCATGGAGGGACACCCTGATGCGACCGTTCAGTTATGTACGGGCAAAAACGGCAGAGAATGCCTGCGATGATGCTGCAGCGCATCCTGGCTCAGCATATCTAGCTGGTGGCACCACCCTTGTCGATCTGATGAAGATTGATGTGCTCAAGCCGGATCGCTTGATCGACATAACTAAATTGGGAAACACTCAGATCAAGGATCACAACGGCGGTCTGCTGATTGGAGCACTTGCCACCAATAGCGATGTGGCTCACGATCAGCGCGTTATACAGCGCTACCCGGTTCTGTCCAAAGCCTTGCTCTCCGGTGCGTCGGCTCAGCTTCGAAATATGGCGACTGTCGGTGGGAACTTGATGCAGAAGACACGCTGCTATTACTATCGTAACTCAACAATGCCATGCAATCGTAGAGAGCCTGGTAGCGGCTGCCCTGCCATCAAAGGGTACAATCGCATTCATGCCGTGTTGGGCGGGAGCAATAGCTGCATTGCCGTCCACCCTTCTGATATGTGTGTTGCGTTAGTGGTACTAGATGCGGTGATTCATCTACAAGGAATCGGGGGCGAGCGAGTTGTCGCAGCTGAGAAGTTTTTCCTTGAGCCGGGAAACCATCCCGAGAGGGACAC
>JAKFUT010000195.1 GCA_021732565.1 Candidatus Obscuribacterales bacterium | reverse complement strand
AGCTAAGCCAACTCCCGAAAGAGCAGATGGATCCCTTCCTCCCGCCAAGCCGACACCTGAGCAGGGCGAGCGTTCGCCGGTTCCACCAGCTAAGCCAACTCCCGAAAGAGCAGATGGATCCCTTCCTCCCGCCAAGCCGACACCTGAGCAGGGCGAGCGTTCGCCGGTTCCGCCAGCTAAGCCAACTGACGAGCAACGACTCCCCTCTGCAAAACCTGTTGCTGAGAAGGAGCGTGCAGATGAAATGCAGTTGCCGCCAGTAGATGCTCCCTTGCCGCCTGCTAAGCCAAGGGACGGGGACGACAAGCTTCCGCCAGCGAAAGGTGGAAAAGACGGAGCTGATGGTGCTCTTGAAAAAGCGCTCATAAAATACATAGCTAAAGGCCTTGATTCCGGCAATTTCAGCGACGAAGTGAAACAAGCGTTGGAAGTAGTTTTCCGAGCATCACCTTCGTCTGGACGCAAGCTTGTGCAAAAACTAAATGAGCATTTGAAACAATCTTCCGATATCCAGATTGAGCTGGTAGAAGGTTCCGAAAATGCCGTGAACAAGCAGAAGCCACCCGAGTGGGATCTAAAACTGAAAAACAAAAATGGTGAGCTGGATTCATTTCATCTCGTTGGAAAATGCCCCTGAGAGGGGTAACAACTCGCCTGTATGGCGAGGCGAAATGCCATCCGATAGGGAAGCTTCAAAAGTAGTGCATGCTAAAGTCGAGTTGCGTTCAATCGCGATAGGAATGGCTGCTTAGCGCGGTTGCCGCTGCTGATTGAGGTTCGAGACTTATACGGAAAAGGTGCTCAGCTGTTCGGAAACACACCTTTTCTCTTTGCTCAAGTGAAATTGGTGCATTGTCGATGAACTGGGCTGCTAATTCCGCATCTTCGTAAGGATAGTCTGTCGAAAACATTACGCTGTCCTCGCCCATTTCACTCAGTGAACACAACAGCGGACCATTAGCGCAGACGCCCGAGGTTGTGATCACGATATGTTCGCGAATGTATTGAGATGGAGGCTTCTTCATGGCTCGCCCGCCGGGTGATGTGAGCGCTCGACTATCTAGTCGCCAGAGCATGAATGGCAGTGTTTCGCCCATATGCCCCAGAATCACTTTAACGTCAGAATATCGATCGAAGATGCCACCAAATACGAGGCGCAATGCGTGGGTCGCGGTTTCGCACGTCCAGCTCCACGTAGCACCATTAAGTTCAGGACGACCCGAATACATATGCGGTTTATCATAAGGATTGCCAGGATGCAGGTAGAGTGGTACTTTCAGTGCATTCAATTGCTCCCAGAATGGCTGAAATTTTTCTTCATCCAGATACTCGCCTGCGGTGTGTCCGTTCACTAATATACCGACGAATCCCAGTTCTTTCACGCAGCGAACCACCTCTTCAGCCGCACTTTCCGGATCCTGGAGAGCTATGCAACCAAATCCACGATATCTAGATGGATTTCTGTTAATTTGCTCGGACAGAAAGTCGTTACTCCGGCGGGCGGCTTGAGTGGCGGCTTCCTTGTCCAATTCCGCTTGTACGCCAGGCGCGGTCTGTGATAATACGGCGATGTCGATTCCACATTTATCCATCATACTAAGACGCTTTTCATCAAATTCCGGAAGGAACTTTTCAGCGCTGCTCAAGAAACCAGGGTCAAACATTTCAGCGACAGCTTCTAGATATTTCTCAAAGCCCGGTCCGCTAAAGTGCTCTTCCAAAGCAATCTTTCTCATAAGTCCTCCCGAGAAGTTCCGCTATGATCGCATGGATCACTCTAAGACCGTACCTGCTGACAAACGCTATGACTAATAAACAATTGCCTCATTGTCCAAGTATTGCTGCACTCGTGCCAATCTCAGTAAATGTCCTGGCTATGTCCAGAGCAGTGCTGGTATTGGGCTTGTCTCTACTGTTGTCGCTCCCTGCTGCCGGGGCTAAAGACGCCGCCGTGCGAAACCAACCGGTAAAGTTGCTTCCGCACCACATATCGTTAGATGATGGTAAGAGCTTCGTTCTTAACCTTGCCGAGGGCTTCGATCTCACGGTTGCTCACCAGGGGCTCAAGTGTGTGCGCTTCATGGCAAAGAGCCCCGACAATCGAATATTTGTCACGGACATGTTCAATCGCAGTGACAATAAGAAAGGTGCGGTCTATATTCTTGGCGAGTTTGACTCAGCAAAGGGTACTTTCGCAAAGGCGACCAAATGGTTGGGTAATCTTCGTAATCCCAACAGCCTTGCGTTTCACACTGATGGAAATGGCGTGCACTGGTTGTATCTGGCCTTGACCGATCGATTGGTGCGATATAAATACACGGCGGGCGAGATGTCACCATCGTCTGAGCCAGAAGAGCTGGCTACTTTTCCGGCGTTCGGTTTGAATTACAAATACGGTGGATGGCACCTCACCCGCACCGTCACATTTGGTGGCAATGGAAAAATGTATGTGTCGGTTGGTAGCAGCTGTAACGCTTGCGAGGAAACCGAATCGGTGAGAGCATCCGTTCTCGAAATGGATCCTGACGGACAGAATCAGCGGGTTTTTGCAAGTGGTCTTCGTAATGCCGTGGGACTCAAATGGGCGATGGGAAAGCTTTTTGCAACTAACATGGGGGCAGATCATCTCGGCGATGAGAAACCGAGTGACACATTTTATGTGGTAAAGGAAGATGCAAATTATGGTTGGCCATACTACTATGTTTTTCGTTCAAAGCTCTTTGTAGATCCCATGTTTGCCACAAGCACAAAGGTGCCCGAGCGCAACAAAATTCCGGTGCCCTACGCCTCTTTTCGCGCCCACAGCTCGCCTCTGGGGCTGGAATATTTTGACGACGGCCCGGGCGAATTGCGAAAGAGTTTCCTGGTTGCTTTGCACGGCTCGGGTTTTATCAGAATTGGTCACGGTTACGCAGTCGCCCGGGTCACGAAGGGCGCGGTTCAGGACTTCATGACGGGCTTCTTAGTCGATCGCAAGATTTGTGGACGTCCTGCTGATATCATGAAGTTCGGAAACGGATTCTTGCTGACGGATGACTACAAAGGTGTGATCTATTATGTATTCAAATCCATCGAATGAGAGCCGTATGCAAACCCCCGGTATCTAACACCGATTGCTGAAGCGCCTTCATGAAACTATCGCATCCGAAAATGCTTGTACAACGAGCGAAGAAAGCGTCTGTCACTTATTTACTTCTCAGCATCTCTAGCGCTCTGATGTCGGTGGTGCTGTTGGTCTTTCTTGGAGCACCAGTGGTGGTGGTAGTGGCAGTGCTGATCGTTAGCCGATTGTTGTTTATGAAACATAAGCGAGCAGAAATCAGTGTCGAGCGGGCGAAAAGTGGTGCTCAGGGGGAAGATCAAGTCGGGGAGATACTGAAGATGTTACCGCAGGGCTGGGAGGTAGACAAAAACGTGCCGTTACCGAGCCTTGGTGACGCTGACTTCTTTATTCGATCGCCCTTGAATCTTGCATTTGTTCTTGAGGTAAAGTCACACGGTGGGAAAGTGAGCTTTGATGGTTCAGAACTGATTCGAGAATCTCGCGGGAAATCAGAGCCATTTGAGAAAGACTTCATCAGTCAGGCGCTGAGGCAATCTTCGGCTCTGAGAGACAAGTTCGGGATGAATGTGATACCAGTTCTGGTGTTTACCAGAGCGAGGCTGGTCTGTTCCGAAAAGAAAGTAGCAGAGGTACATCTGGTGGAGGGTGGTGAATTGCTAACGTTTCTAAGCAGTTTCGGGTAAGTTCTTACCGGGCGGATTTGCGATAGTGAGCGACTGCTGTTTCGATTGCCCCTTCGGCGCAGGTAGCCAAAATGCCGAAAATCGCTCCCGCTAGAGCTAACAAAGGAATCCAGAATAACGGGCCGAGTGCTGAATCAATATTTTGCGTATTGTCAACTCGAACTGTTCCGGCTCCGCCGACTCCTTGAACTACTGTTGCGTCTCCCTGTGCTGGCTGTATCGCGGCAGTTTTCGTAGTCTTGGGCGCCAGCGCAGTGGCTGGGTGCACTTCTTCATCTGAGCAGAATGCATCTTGGGCGTTAACTTGCGACTGCAGCGCGCTCACACCCGTTAACGCAAAAATCGCGGCGGAGGCAGCAGCTAATTTTGCTGATGATCTCTTTATTGATCGTCGCAACTTCTGCCGTACGCTCAAACAATCGGAAGTCACCACTGTGCCATCCGGCCGCTTGTACATGCGAATGCAGGCTGTTCTTCCTGTATTCATTTGAGCGAGGAGAACCCCCTCGATTTCTTTGCGGGTCATCTGTGCAAGGTTGAACACGCTTTTGTCGCAGCTTTCGCAATGCCGTATCTTGTCGTCACCTTCCATTGAATCCCAGTTCATTGAGCATGGAGAAACGATTTCTAATTCGTCGATTACGGGTCTTGGCTGACGATTGAGCATTGGTCCACCCCATTTACCTGATTCTCCTAGTCTATAGACCGGGCTGCTGTTTGTCGGGTACCAAAAGTCATGCCTGGGGTCATTCATTAGTGATAGTGTTATTGCGCGCAGAGTGAGGCAGGCACTGTTAGATGCTAAGCACGGAGATTTTTCGAAGCTAATGTTCCATTTCGGAGAGGAGTTATGGAGCTAATCGTCCTGTCTGGTCTTGGAGCGATCTTATTGCTCACTGTAGTGGTGCGCCTGGACATTAATGAACGCGAAAAACGTGAGTCGGAACGTGAGTCTGACTATAAATTGGGCGACAGCTTGCTGCCTCGCCCGCTGGTCGTAGCGTGTCCCATACACATTGTTTTTGGCGATGTGAACAAGGTATTTACTCTCCGTCAGACGACTTCGGGCCAATGGAAAATCGATGTCTATCCTGAAGCCGGGGTGCTCAAAGCGCAGATTTCCGCGCTTTCTGTTAAATCCGAAGAGGCAGGGGAAGTTGATGTTCGCCCAGCTCAAATTGCTACAAGCAAGAGACCAGCGGTGGTGCCTGCGGGCAGCACAAGAACGGTCTATTTGCACATGAAATTCACTGTTGCTCCAGGCAGCAAAACCAAAATTGAGTGGCAGTATTTTATTTCTGACAGATCGACCGATAAATCGACCAACCATGTGGAGGAGGTGCAACAGAGCGAGACATTCGTGCACGAGAGAAGGTTTACCGAGCCGCCTTCTTTGTCTCCGCTCAACGTCGAGCAAGAAGTAATCGATCAGGCCAATCAGTGGATTCTAGAGGCAACGCGAGCACGAACATAAGTGGACCGAGTCGACGTGAATAACGGCCCGGTTAAAATTTACGTGCTAGAGCGCAGCACGCTGAGCGCGAAGCGGCATTCAAGTCTTTGGCGATGAGCCCCGGGCAAAGGATTGCCGATGGGGATTCTCCTGAAGCTTGAAATTCGTTTGTGGAAATTTTGAATACGGGCTCCATACCGGTGGATCATGATGTAGATATCCCGCTCCACTGCACTCTTGCATCTGCCAGATCGAAGTTTCCCGGGAATTGTGAGGCAATCTGGAAGCGTTGCGTAAATCGGAAGCAGTCGACCGCCTTTGCCACTTTTCTTTTTCTTCTTCCCGGGATAATCATTCTGTTGCATGGCAAGACTATACGTCCCCGGCTTTACGTCCAATCGCAGCATGCTGCCATCCGCATTTGTTGCTACGAACCATTGATCAGTCTCAACCATTGCGCGCAGGTATTGTGCTTTTACAATTGCTACTTTGTCGAACAGGATATCTTGCAACGCCGCGTCCAGTTGCTCATTCTTCCATTCATTGCGTGGCTGGGGCTGAATGGTTGTCGACGCGCCGCTATTGCTCGGACCTGCATCTAACAAATTGTTGAATACGTCTTCCCAGAAACTCATTTTGCTTTTCCGTAAACGGCCAGTTCGAGATTATCTCACTCTCAAACCATCGGTACAACGCAGCGGCTTACAGATTGGATCAAAATCGGGCGGGAAGCGTCTAGTGAGTCTTGTTGGTTATTTCGAAATGGCCGATTGGCAATTGTAAAATTTTGTGCGCGTGGCATAAAATCATTGTGTGGGCAAAGGTGACTTATCTGGTAGAAGGAATCAGCACACTCAGGGAATCGCCGTATTCTCGGATATTGCAATTCTGCACTGAGGCAATATCCAGGCTGAATTCCGATGTTAACCGATCATAAATCGGTAGCCGAGACTCTTGAGGGAAAAGCATTGTGTTAAACCGGTGCCAAATAGAACCATGAATCACGGCGTAATGGAGTTATTGGTTGTGTTGCTTGTCTTCGGCCTCTTCGCGTGGCTGGGCTGGCGTAAATCCAAGAAGTCGCTCTATGAGGACCTCTTGCGGAAGTGCTTCGGGGACGTAGCCCAAGCTGAGCGACTGATCGAATCGGAGCGCAAGCGTTTTCCCGCCGCAACCCGTGAACGGCTGATTCGTCATGCCGTTGATAGATGGGAACAACATAATCGCTGAATAGTGGATCACGCTGACAAGACAATTGTATTTGCATTACAATCAAATTCCGAAAGTTCTGTGGCGAGGGCGCGAAAGTGAAGATTCTACTTTGCAATGACAGTTATCCTCGGGCGGTGGATAAGTTGAATTCGATGTTGCCGGGGCACCAGGCATTCAGCTGTCCTACCGACGAAGTTGCGCAGAACATTGAGGGAGTTGACGTGGTGATTCCGTCGGTGGCGCAAATCACGGCGGAGATCATTCAGCTGGGTTCATTCGGCCTCGTTCAACAGCTAGGTATCGGGCTTGACACTGTGGATATTGATGCCGCCACCGCATCTGGTGTCTGGGTCGCGCGCGTTCCCGGAGCGGGTTCAGGAAATGCTGAGTCCGTGGCTGAGTTAGCCGTACTCTTTATCCTGGCGCTTGCAAGAAGACTAGATGAGGCAAGAAAAAACGTAGCAGCGGGAGTGTTTTTCAAGCCTACCGGAAGATCCTTGCTAGATAAAACCGTGTGTATCGTTGGACTTGGTGACATAGGCACAGCGCTTGCAGAACGATTGATTCCCTTTGGCGTCAAACTGATCGCCGTGCGCAAACGTCCCGAGGCGGGTGCGCCGCAGCACGTGCCGATCGATTTTATTTATGGCATGGATCAGTTATCTGATGCTTTTAGCAAGAGCGATTTCATCGTGCTGGCAGTGCCGGAAAATCAGGAGACCAGAGACCTTATAAATGACAAAACCATTTCCATGATGAAACCGGGCGCGTGTCTGGTAAATGTCGGTCGCGGTGGTCTCATTGATTGCGATGCACTGCTCTCGGGATTGCGTTCAGGACAAATCGCCGGCGCCGGGCTTGATGTATTTCGGGAGGAGCCTGTTGATCCAAATCACCCTTTGTTTAAGGAAAATGTTATAGCTACTCCGCATATCGGTGGAAATACTGACGCATCTGTGGCGGGCATTCTCAACTCCATCGCTGAGAATGTGAAACGGTATGCTAGTGGGGCGCAGCCTTTTAATATCGTGAATGCGCCCGATCAGCCACGATGCAGAAGCGTCTTTTGCGGCGCAAAAGAGAAAGTTTAACTACCGCACATCTCCTCATGAACCGGAGACCAGGGCTTCGTTATTGAGTGGTTGCCAGGTAGTGGTCAATTTGTTTGACTATCCCGGAACATAATTTTCCATTCTTCTGGAGAAAAGTGCCTAAGCGTTGCACCAACGCCATTTAGAATAGACCCACCACGTTCTGGAGAACCACCACGGATGCGAACTGGCGCAATTGCTGCACTTATCATTCTCGCTTTAGCTTTGCTTCACCCGTTGGCCTCCCTGGCTTTTCAGGCAGGTGATCGTGTTTTTGTCGGAAGTTGTAATGAGCTGGGCACTGCGGTGGAGGATCCGGGAGGCAATATTGTCAAAGTTCACCTTGATATTGCCAATCCAGATTTTCCTACCACCGGTGTATGGTACGACAAAAAATTGAACAAAGTGAGTGTCAGCGGCACGGCACCTCAGAATCCGGCATCGACAGGGGGCGAGCCTGGAGCTTACTCTTCCGAGCAACAGTCTGCACCGCCGGCGCAAACCGTGCCGGCTGAACCGGTCGATCCCTCGAATCGTGTTTCGTCATTGCAAAATAATCTGGCTGCCTGTGAATCGAGGTACGGGGCTGATAGTTTGCCTGTGGCATCGGCAGCAAAGGACCTTGGAAGCGTTTACGCAGAAGCAGCACAGTATCAAGATTCCGAGCGACTGTTGAATCGCGCGTTATCGATACAAGAGAGCAAACTGGGTAATGCTCCCGAAGTGGTGGCATCATCGAAGGAATTGGGAGGGGTGTATCAGGCGCAAGGCAAATACGTCGATGCGGAAAAAATGATGGCAAAATCACTAGCTGTAAGTGAGAAAATTTATGGACCAGAGAACCCGAACGTAGCAGCTAGCCTTAGTTCCCTCGGCTCAGTATACATGAATGAAGAGAAGCTCGATATCGCAGAGCCGCTACTTAACCGTGCTGCGAAAATTTATCAAAAGGCGCTTGGTGCTGGCAATCCTCGCGTTGCAGATGTCTTGCGCACACAGGCACAACTGAGGCACAAGCAACGAAGATTTGCCGAGGCGGAGTCTCTTTTCCAGGCTGCCATTGGCATTTTTAAGGCGGCCCTTGGACCAAGTAATCCACTTTATCGCGATGCTAACAGAGAACTCGCAAGTACTCTCATTGCGGCGGAAAAAAACGATCAGGCTGCCACTGTGATGAAACAAGTGTTAGACATAGATGAACATGTCGCCGGTGACAAGAGTGCTGTTGCAGCGAGCGATCTTGTGGTGCTCTCGGAAATCTATCAAAAGCAGGGAAAGAAACAGGAAGAGATGCTGGCCGACTCAAAGGCCAAGGTGATTAAGAAGATGCTTCCGGGCGAGCCGATGATCTCTACAGATAACACCAGCGCGCCCGTCATTGCTGGACAGGTAGAGCAAAAATGGGCTCTGGTAGTTGGAATTAGTAACTTCAAAGATCCGGCTATCAATCTCAAGTATGCCGCTAAAGATGCCACAGACTTTGCGAACTATCTGGTGAAGAATGGACATTTCCCGGCCGATCATGTGAAACTGCTGGTTGATGAGCAGGCTACTCGGCAAAACATCATTGACTCACTTGGCGATCAGGGGCTAGCTTCGAAGGCGGGAAAGAAGGACTTGCTCGTAGTTTATGTCTCCAGTCATGGTGGCAAACCAATGCACGATGCCGGCGTCAATTTTTTGGTTCCCTATGAAGGAACCTTTCGAAACCTCCTGGCCGCTGGAATTCCGATGGAGTGGTTATCACAAATAATTCAGGATCAAGTTCCTTGCGAACGGGTAGTGTTGGTGCTCGATGTTTGTCATAGCGGCGCCGCAGTCGGGGCTCAGCTTGCCAGCTCGACGCGAAATGCGGCAGCGAGGCCGGGGAACAACGCCGGTGTCGAATCAAGTAGCGGTGGAGACAAAGACCTCACATATCGCAAGTTCAATTTTGACGCTTCTAAAGTTAGTGCCGGCTCGGGTCAATTCATACTCTGTTCGAGTCAGGTTAACCAGCGCTCGTGGGAGTCGCAGAACTACCAGAACAGCGTCTTCACCCATTGGCTTATCGAGGGGCTTAAGGACAAAGGCAACACTACCACTTTGGGCAGTGCCTACAACTTTATGAAGTTGCGAGTAGAAGATGAAGTACTGCACGATCGTGGTGAGCAACAAACACCAATTGTTCGCAAAAGCTGGCAAGGTGAAGAACTCGTGCTGGGCTCCCCCTAGTGATCTGTTTATGCAGGGCCACCGCCTCTTTAAAGCCTAACCCGACTTTTCCCTTGCTAACACTTCCGCAACGTTCAGCACAAGCTTACTCTCTGCGCAGGGAACCTCGAACAGGCCCATTGACTTACACCTCCAAGCTTGGATTCAAAGTACAGTTTTTGGCGGTGATGCTCCTTAGCTCTTTCATAATTAGCCCTGCTGTTTTCCAGTTTAGAGGAAATTCCAAGAATACATGTCCTATGCTGAGCAAGAGTAGCAATTGGTTTCCCGCTTTGTAGTTGATGGCATAAATTGTTAAGGATGCCATGTAAATCAAACAGACCGTGACGAGTGCAGCGGGGCGCAACTCATGCCAGCGTATTACCTTTGTTTTCGAGAACCAATTTAAGTAGTGATAAGTGTAGGCAAAAGCTATAAAGCGAGTGATGGCTACGTAGCCGTTCCAGTCGAATGTCCATCCGACCATTGCACACAATCGCTTTTGTAAATTGCCGAAGCCGACGATTGCATTGTCAACGAATTGTGCGCTCGATACATAGTGAGTTGCAGGTGCTGGATTGACAAAGAAGCTAACGGCCAAAAGAGTGAGTGTTACCAGGGCTATAAATCCGGATATGCGCTTATCTTTGAGACATCCTGAGAAAACGAAGAGCCAGGTGAAGATGAAAACGTGCACAATGGTGGTTAGGTACAAACCGAACAGAACTGCAACATCCTTTTGGCTATTCAGTAGCAAGACCAGTGGCAAGAGCAGCGCTAGAATGGCTAATCTGCGCCACCGCTGTTGGAACAGCACAAGACAGAGCGCAAATCCCACCGCTGTCATAGTGCAGATGCTCATCAGTGCGGGCACCACTGATAGTGCAGCGAGCAACCACAACAACCACGCCTCGTTGCGTGGTGCCGCGAAATAGTTTCTCTTATGCAGCCATGGAATTTCAGTGAGGTAGTGGAGCGGTCCAACGACAGCGTAAGAGAACACCAGCAACTCTACCGGCATGGCTTGCGCGAGCAAATAAGCTAAGAACATCAGCCCTACATTGATGTAGTTGAGTTTGTCCGTATTCATTGCAAGTCCAAGGGGGTCACAGATATACTTCCCGTCTGGCGAGTGTATCAGACAACGGTGCGATAGCGTCAATGAAAACTCAGTGGTTGAGACAGCCAACGCTATCCGAACCTGGTTTCATCAAACTCTTCCCGTTTGTTTTTTGTTCCCCTGAGCGCAACTTCACACCTTTTGAGGTATTCAAAAAGACATGGTTTTTTTATTGCGTACCGGGTCCGAGAATGCCAGTATGATCAATCTAGAGGGCAATGCGGCTCTGCAAGGCGGAAAGGACCAATGAAGAGCAATCAGCTGTTACACATCGGTGTCACCATTATCTTCTACGGGGCGCTGGCGGCAGGAATAATTTTGCTTGCTGGTACTCCCCGGCTTCCATTCTTCTGGGCGGTGCTTGCTGTTCAGTTGCTGACGGGAATAATTGGAATCCTGACGCTCGATCCAGACCTGTTGTCTGAACGGATGAGACCAAGGGGAAAGGACAAAGACCCGCTTGGTCCGGCGGTTTTAACGATTTTGTTTTTGCTTCATCTAGGTCTGGGGGCATTGGACGCCGGGCGATGGCACCTTACAGATAGCGTTCCTTTTGCTCTGCAAGCATTTGCTTTAGTGTTTTGCGCCGCTGGCTGGGGGGCTCTGTTGTGGTCTATGGTGGTAAATAAGTTCTTCTCTTCGGCGATACGGTTGCAACCTGATCGCGGGCAGCTGGTAATCGAGGCTGGTCCCTATCAATTCATTCGGCATCCCGGCTATGCTTTTGCCTCCGTCGGATTTCTTACAGAAGGGCTGGTCTTGGGGTCCTGGCTGTCGGAGTTGCCAGTGCTACTGATCGTATTTTATTTGATTTACCGAACTATTCTTGAGGAACAACTGCTAAGAAAAGAACTCGCAGGATATGAAGAGTACTCTCAACGTGTGCGGTTCCGCTGGATCCCCGGACTCTGGTAGCCCCGGGAATTGGCTGTCACTCATCTCGATGATCTCAATCCGCTACAGTCAAGCCCTCGCCTGGATGACCTTGCCGCGGAATTTGATGTTGAATCGGGAAATCGGGCGTGGGAGCAATACTGTTTTGCAGCATCGTTTGCAAACTTGCTGCAATCTGACGAGCATCAGTTTCACTGACAATGGGTCTCAAAGTGACTCGCGGCGCGTTTGCGTACCGGTAGGACGAACCGAGGCAAGTGAATTTGGCTTTCGCACGGTAAGCGATCAGACTTTGGACAACTACACCGAATTACAATTCGATTATGTTCAAGCGTTCAATACGACAGTAATGAGGGAGTATGGCAATGACTGACAGGAATTTTGAGAATTTGAATACGGTTGAAGATTCTCCAGAAAATTATGAGGAGAATTTCGAAGAGGACAGAGCAGAGGCGAGCGAGAAGGCGTTTGAGGAGACGGTGGGTACCACTCGCCAGAGAACTGCATTGGCAACGGCTGAGGAGATTCTAGATTTCAACACCACTGGCGATTCCAAAATGGCATCTCCCACTTCATTCGTAACCGCTGATGGCAATGGTGAACAACAACGGATTTTAAATATTGCCAACGATTTGCGCCATGGTGGCTTTATAAATGCAGCCGCCATAAGTAGCTACCTGGACAGCCCGCATCATCCTTCAGCCCACACTTGGGAGTATCGAGCACGATGGTTGCAGGATCGTCTAAATGAGTACAATTTCCGCCCAGCAGTTAGTGTACAATTCAATCGCGGACATTGGCATGAAACCCATGCCGGACAATGGATTCCGCATAGTGTTACTGTCCGTGTCGGCAATCATAACCAAACATTCGAACACCCATCCCACTGATCGGTATACAGAAGGTGATCAAAAGCCATCCGGAAAAAATTGATGCAGCGGACCTTTGGCGTCATGTGCACTCTCAATACGCAGTGACCGAGGATAGACGTTTCAACAACTCTATCCTCGTCAGAGGGAGGTTCATTTCATGGTAGAAGAGCACCAAAATCCGTTTGAACTCAGAGGAGTCGGCGAAATGTGGGATCATCACCAATACGGACCCCGAACCTCGCTCGCCCATTTGCAATTCTGGATCCTGGAACAAGACAAGCAAGCGGCACCAGCAATTCCGCTTGAAGAAGAGCGATCGCCGATTCAGTACATTCCTGTTCAGCCATCAAGGCAGGAAGTACGTCAGCTTGGTCGCCTTCGAACTCCTGGTGAACTTGAGGCTATCAAGAACGAAATTAATCGACACGCGCACAATCCGGCGAACATTCTCGCAACTGCCATGCAAGAGAATCGCGTTCTGGCAATAGGCGAGTCCCATGCTGAAGAAAGTCCTCACAGAGTCCTCGGTAGTGCCCTCATGGCCAGACTAAGACAGGAGGGTGCTACGCATCTGGCTGTGGAGCTGCCGATCTCCGTACAGCCGTCAATCGATGAATTCATGAGAACCGGGAGTTTAGACAGGTCGGTCATTCCTTTTTTCGTGAATCATACCGAGTACATAGCCCTGCTTAGAGCAGCCATCAAGGCAGATCTGAAAATAGTATGCGTTGATGTTAGAGATGGACAGGACCGAGATCAGCATATGGCTGAGAAAATTTGCGACATTCTGAAAGTGAAACCAAATCACAAGGTAGTATTTTGGGTCGGGTCGAATCACCTCAAGCGCAATGTGCATCCGCCTTCAGCGGCATCTCGAATAAGTCGGAGATTTAGTGTTGTCACAGTAGCTGACAAATCAGATTTGGAAGAATTCGACCCTTTGGTGGCGCTCTCCAGACAACTGAGACATCCCGTAGCGCTGAATATGGTAGAGACCCCATTGATCAGGAAGCTTCCTGTCTCTTTCGAGAGACCTGAAACGGACAATAGCATTTACAACAGCGAGTGGGATATATTGCTAGTGTATCCACCGTCATCAGGAAGAGAAAAAGCAGCTAGTCCGCCTATTTTCGGGCCTCTGCTTACTGCTGAACTTGGAGGCACCACATTAGGTTTTTTGAGTGGTGCTCGCTTCAACGTGGTTCAAGGCGCGACAAGAAGCTTTAATTTTCGGACCGCCTTTAGAGGAGCCGCGACTGCTTCTGCTGCAACAATGATTACTTATATGGGCAACTATTTGTTAGATCGCCTCTTAACTGATTTCGACAGCGGAAACAATTGGTGGTCCGTGCCACCCTCGAGAAGAGTGCCTTTTTGCTCAACAATCTTTAGACCTACCACCATTGATTCCATAGCAGTTGGCACTGCCATATCATTGCCTCTACCGGTACGATATAGGCTGGGCCTAGCTGGGACCGCCTGGCTCGTCGGGCGAGCACATAATTTCTTCACATCTGGCCAATAACTATCAAAGAATGCGACGCTTCGCTTTGGAATTTAGACACCGCACACATGCAGGCTAAGAAAGGACGGGGGGCGAAAGAAGAGGAAGAATTTCAAGGACACGCAGAGTGATGTGTGAATTGGAGGAAATGACATTGTAGATGGATGCAACAACTTGCGCTGCTCGCTAGTGTGCGTCTCGTCTCGTGAGCTTGTATCCCAAACCGCGAATGGTTTCCAGATAACCAGTACTGCCGCTGGCCTCAAGTTTGCTGCGAAGCCGTGAAACAACTGTGCGCACGGCGAGATCGCTTGCACCCGACTCCATCGGCCAGATGTTTTCTATCAACTCTGATGCTGTAAAAACGTGATCGTGGTTTTTTACCAGAAACTCCAGCAGCAGATATTCTCTGGGGAACAGATCTAATTCTGCACCATTGACGAACACAAGTCTGGCGGCGCAATCGACTCTCATATTTTCAAAATTGATACCATCGGAGGGAGCCACTGTTACCGATCGGCGCAACAGTGCACGCACTCTGGCTGTTAACTCCCTGGTCGCGAAGGGCTTTGTTAAATAGTCGTCAGCACCGGCGTCTAGACCCGATTCCTTGTGAGCGATCTCTGACTTACCGGTAAGCATTAACACGGGAGTGCCGACAGATTTTGAGCGAAGCTCTCGTAAGATTTCCAGACCGGACAAGCCGGGTAATTCCCAATCTAAAATGATTAAGTCGTACCGTCGGGTCGTGGCAGCAAAAGCACCGTCGGTACCCTCATTTACGATGTCTATGACGTAACCGGCCGACCGAAGTTGTTGGCCGACGAGTTCACTAACTTGTAAGTCATCTTCAACGAGAAGAATTCTTGACATTACAATGACACCTCAGAGATCCACAATATACCAATGCCAGGTTCCGAAAATGCGAAACTTGGACAAACAAAATGTAACGGCTGCTTTCGCCAGTTGGAATCAGCGCAGTATTGAGTTGCTCTTCGCTCTCACTTGGAATTGAGTTGAGTGGTCATCCGTCTGGGTGCACCGCTGCGGAAGATTGATTAAGCGGTAAGAGAATCCAAAACGTACTCCCTTTGCCCTCGACGCTGTTGACCCCGATGCTACCGCCATGCAGCTCGATAATGGTTTTACTAATTGCCAGGCCCAATCCGGTTCCTTGTTTGTGTATACCTGAAGCGTCGGCTACCTGTTTGAATCGTTCGAAAACAGTCTCAATGCGGTCAGCCGGAATGCCAGATCCGCAATCAGAAACGGAAATTTTTATCCAAGATCCTTCCACGACAGCTATTATTTCGATGACCCCGCCTCGAGGAGAATACTTGATGGCATTGGAGAGTAAGTTGATCAGCACCTGTGAGATTCTGTCTTTGTCCACTAACAAACTCAGTTCGTCATCATTTGGATCTACGGAAGGCTTTACCGACAGTTTCTTATTGTCCGCAAGAGACTGCAGCTCAGTTACGACGCTGATGAGTTCGATCAATTTCACTTCGGATAACTGGAGAATCATTTCTCCGGCGCCGGCTTTGTCGATGTCCAATATTTGAGTTACGAGTCTAATGATTCGCGAGAGACTATGATTTGCAGTTTCCAGCATGTGTACACCCCTCGAGGACAACTCCCCGTGAGCACCCGTCGACACGCTCTCGATCAGGAGCTTGAGCGCAGTCATTGGTGAGCGAATGTCATGAGAGACCATGCTCATGAATTCTTGCTTGGCTCTGATGAGTCTTTGTTCCTCCGTTACGTCTCTAGATACGCAGTAAAAGGTGCCCTCCTCGGCGACCCATGTGAGAGACCATGATGTATGCACTTCCGTGCCGTCTGCTTTTTGCATCCGAAATTCAACCGCGGAATGACCTTCTTTTCTCCTCGATAAGAACGCTGCCTGTACCCGGGCGCAGTCACTGTCGACGACCATGCTGAGTAGATTTTTGCCTGTAATTGCTTCCCGTTCAATTCCCCACTGAGAGAGACTTGCTTGATTGGCTTCAATGAAATTCAGGTCTGTGTCCAATGAACAAATGACGTCGGAGCTGTTTGCCAGTATGGCTCGCTCCTTGCGTCTGCTGCTAGACAGCGTGGCAGCCATGTAGTGAAAGGATTTGTCGAGAGCTGACAGTTCATCGGCGCCCACTAGTTGGGGCAGAAGAATTTCTTCCCTGGCGAACCGTTCGGTGTTCTTTTTCAGAAAAGTGATTCTTCTGGAGAACGTCTTGGTGAAATATCCCAACAGCAAGAAGGTCATTACTACGCTGGCTGCCATTCCGGCATACAGAACAAGCTTCAATTGAGCCCGTTGCTGGTCTTCACGAAGTGGCAACTCTGCTCTTTTCTTTTCCTCGTAGTCCGCAATCTTTCGTGCCTTGACCGAAAGCTTGTTGATGGTTCGTCGCCAGTCGCGAAGCACGTCAGAACCTTTCCGATTCATCACAATTCCCTGTTCGCCCTCTGCAACTAGAGTTTCCCCTTCATCAACTGCATGATCTACCGTCAATACGAAATCCTGGTAGTTCCTCACTTGCTCCGGATCGGATGCCACCAACTCTTTCAATTTCGCAGACTGTATTCTTATTTCGTTGAGTCGATCCTTGGCGGCCTTCAGAGATTCTGGCGACTGTGTAGCCATACTGAGCCACCCTAGCCGGGCTCCGTCGAATGAGGCTCCCACAATGCGCTCTGTTGTCATTAAGATGAGTTTGGAGTGCCTTTCGAACTTCAGTGATTCCTCGGCCTTGGCAGTCATCCAGGACATGCTTCCGACGAAGACTATTTGAAAAACCATTGGCAAGCAGACGAGCAACAATCCCTTTTGGAAGACACTGAGCTGGTCCATCGGGCCAATCTGAGTATCCACGGTTAGGGCATCATTCCTGCTGTCTGCCGACATTATCTGGTCTCCGGTGGTTGTCTGGCTCAATTGTAAGCGCTCTTGCGACTCCTCGTCGCCTCGTCCGCGAGCTGGCCGCTCGTTTCGCGTCAGACGCGCTCAAGCTCGCTTCAATTACTGCCAGCTATCTCTTTGGACTTAGCGCGCCAAATTTTGGCCTCCGCGTATCGCTCAAGCATATCAAGGAAGTCTGCTTTCAAGCGGAATAACTGTGATTTGAATGGTGAACCACCAGGTGTCTTATCGGTGAGTTGGAGTGCCTGCTCCACGTCGGTGAGGCCAGGAACGGGTTTCTCCAACTCGTCGAATAGCTCAGCTCGGGAAATCAAAAGAACCAGGTTAGGCTGTATGGAAATTGCACTGGTCAGGTCCGCCTCAGCATCTTTATACCGCTTCATTGAGCGGTAGCAATCCGAACGTTTGTGAAGAGGCGCCTGCCACTTCGGGTGGAGTGCAATTGCGCCTGAAAAACATTGGATGGCGGAATCAAGTCTATGGCTCCTGTAGTCGGCTGTTCCCACCATATATTTCAGGCTTGCGTTGTTTGGTTGCTTACTCAGTAACGCTCGCCAACTTTTACTTGCTGCCTTGATTTGTTCGTGGGAGAGCACAGCGTCTATAAAATTGGGGATGAATTCATTGCATTCGAAATCAAGCATCAAATAATTGCAGTTTGCTTCAAGCTTAGACCAGTCCTTCCGTACGTCGCACTGAGCAAGCAGCTGGCCGGCGCTGTTGAAATAAGGCTGCTTGGTTGAAGGCGGACAAATCTTAAGTGCTTCGCAGCGATCGCAGAAGGCTTGGGTGAATTTTTTCTGCGCAACGTAGAATTGTGATCGGCTGCTCCAGGCAATGTGTTGGTTACATCGAGAAATTGAGTTTACAGCCCTGGCAAATTTTGTTCGGAAAAGACTGTCTCGACCAGATAAGCTATCGATGAAGCCGTCTGCTATCGCAAGTCCTGGTGAGGAGGGATATCTTTGGTGTTTCATTCGGATTTCACGACACACCCTCAGAAACTGCGTTTTGTCGCAAGATAGTAACGTCACCATCCGTTCCCCTAATACCCCTGCATAGTATGGTCCCTCTGGTTCGGGCAAGACATCTATTACATCTTTGATCCATCCATCTTTGCAACCGAGATCAGTTGATTTTGCGGCGAGATCAATTCTGGTGCGGAGCAAGGAGCTTTTGTCTTCAGCAGATTTGCACTGTTCCATTGCCTCTGTGAGTAGAGCCATTGCTGTGCCGAAGTCCTTCTGTCGTTGATAGAACCATGCGGTCTTTGCGTATGCAACGCGCCGAATTTCCAGCGGGGTTTTCATTATTGATTTCAGATACAGTGTTTGTGCCTTGCTCTTATTCCCCCTGAGCTCTTCCAATCGACCGAGGATGCAATCCACCAGCCCACCATCTTGAGGGTGTGGAGACTTGATCTGTGCCATGCGCACCTGAATCGTTGGCACTTCGTTTGCCACGTCCAATTTTTTTCGGGAGGCAAGCGCGTCGATTACACTACAGGTGTATCGAGCCGCATCTTGCCAGTCAGGGCTGTCTTCACGCCAGCTTGCCATTGCTTTCCGAAGGTTTTCTTTGGCCGATTCGACTTTTCCGTCATTCACGTCCATCCGGGCGAGAGCAGCGAATACGTATGGTTGATCCGCTCGCAGGCTAAGTGAAACACGATAGTCTTTCAGAGCATCTTGCAGGTGCTCAACGTCGAGATATGCGTCTGCTCTCCTCTTGTGCAGATTGTAATCACCAGGCTTTTTCGTCAGGAGCCTTGTGAACTTCTCAACATCACTCCATGTATAGGGTGGTCTTGCGATCGCAAGTCCGGGAGTCAGCGAGCAGACAATCGAAGTCAGAAATGCTAGCTTCGCGAAATAGTGCATGGTATTTAGTGTTCGATTCTTTAACGCAGGTTGGTTCAGTTCATCGAAACTCATCCCGGGCCCCTTCAACTTCCTCAATCCATATTCTAGTCACTGTAAGCGAATTCTAGTCCGGTTATCTTTGCCAACTTCCTGCAACGCTGAGCAATTAAGGTAGGCGCATCAGGAACGATTCGAGGCTGGCGAGGGCTGATAGATTCCAAAGATTGAGTCTCTCTACTCGGTGCCCCCGATAGGGAAAGCAAGCTTGATTTTGGTTCTACGGCGCTATTTTGGAGATAAATCCATGACTTCAACTCAACGCGAAACAGATGAAAACGAGCGTAAGGATCAGAAAGACCAGAGTGAGTCTGCCGAAGAGATATTTCGTCAGGAAGTCTTTTCAGCCGACAGAGCTAGAATTGATCGGAAGGATCGATCTGGTATACCAAACGGTCTCGAGAAGTTCGGCTTTCCGTCGTCGGATGAAATTCTACGTTCCACACCACGAAGCGCATCGAAAAGCCTGGATGACTCAGACGTAGAGTTCAAAAATCCCTACCGCGACCTGAGTGTTCCTGAGCTTCGCGAGCGGCTTCAAGTTAACGCGCAAGCAATCGCCGTGGCCCGGCAAAGAGTTGAGACGCTTGAGGCACAGGCTCGAAAAATGACGAGAGATCGTCAGGAGATGTTTGACGATTCCGATATGATCCACACTAAGAACTTCGACCACCTGAACGCTGTCGAGCAGTTTCGCAAGGAAGGTTGGACCCCGGCACTTCAAAACAAGCTCTATCCCGTAATCTGCGAACGCATCGCCGAGGCCAAAGGTACTGGACATTTCTGTGCAGGAGGTTGGGATGATGTGCTCACTGCGGTAAGGATGGCGACTACCTCCGGTCAGCGGAGTGAGTTTGTCAAAGGTATCAACCAGCTCTTGTTAAAACAAGGCGCGAACATCCGAATTAGCATTGTGGATTGTACTCCTACAAATCCAATTAGCAAATTTATTATCGAAGGTGGCTCCCAAGACCGCAACCAAATTCCATTCAAAGATGACTGGACCTTACAGTTGCTCAACTCCGCATTCGATCCTCAGAAATTTATGAACTCAATCAAATCGAATACTTTGAAGAGATGATCAATTGCCAACTTGTTGCAACCTGCGAATGTTTTCATCATCTTGTAGCCCGGAGGGAATGCACATGGATCGAAATTCTGAGACAGAGTTGACTGTAGGTAAGTTATTTAATACTGATGAAGGTAATGCGGATGATTGGCAGCACGGACTGATGGCGCAAACTTATACGATTTTGACAAAGTGCCAATTTTCAAAAGGTGAAGACCATCCTGCTGCAGGCCGATCACGAATTGGTTCGGTGGAGGTGGGTCCTGTTGGAATGGAAAGACTTACTCCCGGATCAGACGGACCAGGGAGCGGCATGAGTTCCGCCAAGGTGAATGGCGAGGTTCCAGCGGTTCGACCTCAGTCAAACGAGAAGGCTTCGACTGATTTGCCATGTGCTCTGCCAACGATTGAGTTGACCAATGGGGTAATCAGCCCGTCGCCAACCAGGACAAAGGCAACGGTGCCGAAAGTCAAGGAGTTTGTTCCACAACGGATAATCGAACCGCACAAAAGATAGTGTTGAAGCACGGTGCGTGCGCCTCGGAGTTCAAAAGCTGTTTTGGGGTGTCTTGGAGTGGAGGACACATTACAGGCAGGCTCTCTGGTGTTCGGCACAGGGATTAGTTCCGCGGGAAAGATGGCCGGGTTCAATGTTGTCTTAATCGACCTTCAGCTTTTCCCTTGCCCACGGGGCTTATCGGCGCCACGCTCAGGGACTTGGCGCGCCAAATTTTAGCTTCGTCGTATCGCTCAAGCATAGTAAGGAAATTTGCTTTTAAGCGGAACAACGTTCGCAGGGCTCCGGCATTTGAGCGATATTCATGATTAACATTCCTGCTTGTTCAGGGAAGGAGGCAACTATGACGTTTTCCATTGTAGCCAGAGACGAAGAAACTGGTGATTTTGGTGTTGCTGTGGCATCACACTGGTTTAACGTTGGCTGTACTGTGCCGGTTATCGAAAGTGGCGTCGGAGTAATGGCAATACAGGCTTGTCTTGGGCAGGCGGTCGGCTTGAAAGCCCGGGAAGATTTGCGTTCGGGTAAATCAGCGGAAGAAGCGTTGGCACTCTTGCTAGCCGGGGATGCCTTTCGAGAGAATCGCCAGGTAGCAATTGTTGATCGCCGGGGCGAAGTCGCTGTGCATACCGGCGCAAATTGTTTTGACGTTTCGGACCATTTAGCAGGAGAGGGCTTCAGTGTACAGGCCAATATGATGAGCAACGCACAAGTGATACCCGCCATGATGGAGGATTTCCTGGAATCTTCAGGTTCGTTTATTGAACGTCTCTGCTCTTGCCTTGAGGCAGGAGATCTTGTGGGTGGTGATATGCGAGGGCGCCAAGCCGTTGGGTTAATGGTGGCGCCGGCGGAGCCAGGTATGCCTCTACGTATTAATCTTCAGGTAGCGGATCATCCAGAACCGCTGTTGGAGTTGAGGCGGTTGGTAAGGATGGATAAGGCATATAATCTGATGAACGAAGGTGACCTGTGCTGGAATTTAGGTGACCATAACTCCGCGCTTTCCCTTTATCAAGCCGCGATTGACCTCACTCCTGAGAATGTGGAATTTCGCTACTGGTATGGCATAACTCTGTTGAACTGCGGGTATCCGACGGAAGCTGCCACACTATTGAAAGAGGTCTACGGGCAAGACGTCATGTGGGAGGCGATGACTGAGCGTCTCATTCGCCAGAAAATGCTTACCCAACTGGGTCTGGACGAGGTCAATCACATCATTGTGGGAGGTTCGCTTCAATTACAGCGTGCAGATTCGCGGGGAACCCGGTGCGATAGACCGGGATAACTGACGGACACGTATCGAGCAGCCAACGATGCTCCTAAGCGGAACAACGTTGGCTGTAATGGTAATGGATGGCAATGAAGCTGTCTTCGTCTTAAGTTGAATCTAAACGTCGCTGAGCAAAAGTTAGAGGCAGAGAATAAGATATGGGAAATTGGGAAGTTAGAATGGATGACCCGCAAGCCCACCGGTAATCATCATCGCATTTTGTGTCTCGTCGCCTCAGTGCGCCAAGTTCATTGCAGAAGTTGACCTGGACACTGAGGAGAATTCACTTTGCTAAGCCAAGGTCAGAGCCGGAGACTAAAATATTGGAAGTGAGGAAAGTCGACGGTGCCCAAAATGAGTTTCGACGAACTAGTCAAATTTGGGAAACCGATTAAGGCCCGTCCTCGGAAAACCACATGGCATCTGGCGCAAATGGCACTTGTCGCCATCTTGGTTCTCGCGACAGCGAATCGGGATGTTGCTGGTAGAGAAACATACACATGGAATAGCGTCTCCTATTTTACCGGACTCTTGCGCGAGAAACCTGATGACTACAAACTGCATAATCAACGTGCTGAGGCTTTTATAGATGTCGGGTATCCGCAGGATGCACGCAAGGATTACAGTGTCTCACTAACTTTGCGCTCGGATCAGCCATCTGTTTATGCCAATCTTGCTCGATTGGACCTGAGAGAGCACAAAGTAGAATCGGGAAAGAGGAATCTCTGGAAAGCACTGGAGAGCTGGAACTCCAATAGTTCTGATTGGCAAGATACGGCTCTATATGTTAGTTACTCAATTGATTTTCTCGTCAGTCAGAATGAATTGCATTCAGCGAAGGAAGTGGTAAGAATTCAATCCCGCCTTGTTGAACTCGGTTCATCAGGTCTACATTCTTGCGGGCTGCTTTCCTGTGGGCTGGCCCGATTGGAAGAGTATAGAGGGAATAAGGATGAAGCGAAGGTTCTCTACCAAAAAGCCTTGGCGAGCACCGCTTCAGAGCGATTACGCATTGTGTACGTAAAGTTGGCGTCGTTCTATGAACGACAGAAAGACTATAGTAAAGCAATTGCAATCATTACCGACGCATTCAGCAAGTGCCCGGCGAGGGACAAGGTGGCCTTGCTACACATCAAAAGTGATCTTGAGTTCAGATCACCCGACATCCAACACAAAGATGGATTGATGAAGGACTGGCTGGACATTTTGCCGGAACGAGTGGGGACGGACTGCCTGGCGGGGTTCGCAATTGAGTTGGGTGACCTGAGAACGAGGAATAGAGCGCGATTTGATCAAGTGTCTAAGGAAGTAAAGCTGAGATTGCAGAAACACTTCTCAAACCCCACCCTTATGTTGGCTGATAGCTTCGTTGATGGATTGTGTGGTCGGGCCGATCTTTACCGAACCAAGTTTGCACGAGCTGTAAAATTAGTTCCTCGACCTGATCGGTATTTTGCCTGGTTCGCTCGATCGCACTTTGACGGTAGACAAAGTAGGTTCGACGAAGCCTTCGCAGATATGGTGGAAACACTGAAGTTGACTCCCCCTGCGGGAATATCGGCATACCTCCCGCAGGCTTTAGCCATGCTGGTTCTCTGTAACGGGAAGAAAGACTGGCCAACAATTGAAGCAAACTGCAACTATGTAATGCTAAATTTTGAGGCAAGTGAAAGCCTTCCGGAACATTTGAGTCGCACTCTTTCAATCGAACAGTTCCAGGCGGCAAGTGTGCATTGGGTGCGCCTGTTGAGTGACCACCCGGAGAATCCCTGCCTGCTCTATCTACTTGGAGTAGCCGATCTCTATTCACGAAAAGATGAATCTGCCATTAGGCATCTTACAAAAGCGATTGAGCTCAAGCCTCGATGGCAGTCTCTTTACCTTAATCGTGCACGTGGTTATCGATTTATGAGACGGTATAAGGCAGCCGAACTCGACCTTACAAGAGCAATTGAAATTTCTGGTGACAAAGACGCGCATCTTTTCGTTGATCGGGCTGAGGTATTTCACGAACTGGAGAAACCAATTCCCGGGCTGAAAGATGTTGACCATGCCCTGGAACTCATAGACAAAAAACAATTGAGTTCAACATTCCATCCAAAGTTGTTCCGCTTGAAGGCAAACTTCCTTAGCATGCTTGAGCGATACACTGAAGCCAAAATTTGGCGCGCTAAATTCGAGAGTTCGCCAGATCCAAAAGCCAATTGGTGATCGCAAGCACACGCAAGAATGGTGCTCGCGCGCTGCTCCACGAGGTGAACACCGTTGCGCCCCGGGAGTCAATGACATTGCGCCACCCTGGAGTGTGAAGCAGCTCAGCCCATAGATGAGCGTAAGTTTCTCAAGCACCAACTTCAGTGGTCCCCTTAGCGAGCAGATCATTAAAACCACACCTAACAGTTTCGCGACATTTGTTTGTCCGCTAGTTTCTCCTTTCGGAGAATTCAATGAGGGAATAGGGACTTTTCTTACCGCCAACAACTTCGATAATGGTTGTCTTCAACAAAGGCGTCAATTCTTCGCTGGCCCTGACTTCTACCGGCGTGCCGGTGGAAGTTTGCCGAAGTCGTTCGTTTATGGCCTTCATGAGGTCGTTTGACATGTTTGCCGATTGTGCAAGGGCAAAGGCCGTACGAACGTCGTTCCATTGTGTGTATCCAGGTCCGAACGCACCACTTGCACCGGCGGTTCCGATACTAGACACGGCAAGTTGCGCGAGCTTGTCCTTTAGATCTCCGGTCCAGCCGCCTCTATTGTATTGGCTGATAGGGTCGAGTTTTAGGAACTCGGGGCTATGACTTGGTTGAAATGCGTCATTGTCGAAGAAACCGATCTTCATGCTGCCTTTATCGGCGCCTTCGATGATGAGCGTAGTGAACGGAATAGTACGACCTGATGCTGAGCTGGTGGGCGTATGATCGATCTTAACTTGAATGCCAACGTCATATGGCGGTTTCAGAAGCCGCTCATTCAGCCCTCCAACGAACTCTCCCATTCTTCCTGACATACCGGCCATTCTTGCTGCGGTCTGCAGATCTTCCCAGCCCCCATCACCATACTCTCCGGTGGCTTTACCTCCAACGAGGTGTGCGCAAATCAATGGGTAGAGTTTGTCTTGAAGCGCTAGCGTCCAACCTTCGTTGTTAAACTGATCAACTGCTTTTAGCTTGTCGAATTCCTTTGTATGCGTTTCGTTCCAATCTTTGAACCTTCGCTCCTGTGGAAACTCTTCCTTGCGTCCTTTAGCAGAAATTAGCGCTATTATTTCTGCCAGTCTACCTGACCTTTCCGCCCCCTCAGACAGGCGGGCCATTACAGTGCTTAGTTCAATCGTCGGGAGACCACCTGGCAAAACATCGGGAACTGTTTCGTTTGATCGAGGCCGGGCCGAATCGTCACCGATCCTACTGGAACTTTCAGCCGGTTTGGCGTCATCGGAACTGCGGGGAAGTCTTTCTGTACCAATTGGACCCACTTCGATGGAGTCAAGCCGCGGTCTGCCCGCAGCAGGGCGATCCTCACCCTTGGGAAGAAGGTACTTGGTCGAAATCGGATAAGCTTGCTCGATCAGCCCTTGCCTCCAATCATTACTTTTGTTTTCACCTGCAGCGAATAAGTTCCGTCCCGTCAGCTCTTTCTCGAAATCTGGTTCCATGCCTTGTCCTCCCGACTACAACAACATGAAAACATTCGTATGTTGCAACCAGTTGACAGTGGATAGGTTCGTGTCTGCCCGGTGACCCACCGAACACCATAGGTTCTTCTCAAGTTGGGGGAACAGGTGGAGGAAGGTACTTGCGCAAGCTTCAGGAGTCTCGCGAAAAGTACCATGCTGGGCGCATATTCGAACTATCATTAGAGAGAATGGACGTATGTGAACCGGCTGCAGTCTGGTCTGCATCTATAGAAGACGAAATTTCTTAGACACAATATGCAAGCACGCGCACCATGAGCCATTGCAAGGTGCACTTTAGCTGGTGTGATTTGACGTTCCAACACGGGGCTCTTGTAGCAGTGAGACCTTACCATACTAGCAAAGATCAAAATATTGACAGTGCAATTGAGGTGCACACCATTTTACCAGGAATGTCACCACGAGCCAAGAATGAAAGTACTCTGTATTGATTGTCTGAAAGCCTTTGAACCCGCACACTAAATCCATATCTACTCACTACTTGAATCAAGGCGAACAGCAATCACAACATCGAATCGAGCTCCATCAATTCTAAATCTCATAGTGGTGACTGCCACCAGGATACGATCGAAGCAAGAATCTGGAACTCTTAACGCCGCTGTTGCGATTTGCAGGACCGATCCGGCACTTACCGATTGTTCCCCGGGAGTCTGATTTGCTGCTGACACAAGGACAAACGCAATGATCATCCAGGCAAAGAAATGGTTGCTCACGGTACTCCAACTCACAGGAGCCTGCTTAACAGCCACTGTAATGGGTGGGCTTTTCGGTTTCCTCACCGCCATCTTGGTGTTGTGTATCATTGGTCCCTTCTACGGTGATTACTGTGGTTGGATGGTTGCCGTCAATAGTCCAACCGTAACTATGCACGCTGCCGGCGAGTCCATCGTTGTGGCAGGTTGTTGGAGCCGTTTCATTGGCGGCTGCCATAGCCCTGGCGTATTCGGTCGGACGAGGGTTCAGCAATGTCGGGGTCTGGATTGCGTTAAACGTCGCTGTCTTCGGGAGCGGCGCACTGGCAATCCTGGCAATGGTTGATGAGTACGTGATCGCAAGTTCGATAAGTACTGCTATTTCCGGTGTCGTCGTTTTGACGACGTCCGCTTTCTTCCTCCGGGTCAACACAAAAGCCGGTATGAGCTTCTTTCCGAAATCGGTGAATATGCTGTAACCGAGGAGTGATAGGTGGCTATGTCCCGTTTGCAAAAGGGACATCTTGCCGGGAAGGGAAGGGGCGTTTGGTCACTCCGATTTTTTCTATGGAGACTGAGATGCGTCTAAATCGTTTAGTAATTCTGTTCGCAGCTGCAGGCCTAGTCGCGAGTCTGCCGTGGACGGCTTCATACATTGGCACCGTGCTGGCAGCACTGTTGGTGGTGGCATCGATGATCTCGTACTATGGAGTGCTGGCGGTCGGCGCTGGCATAGCAATCTACTGTTCGCTCGGTGCGGTTGTGAGATGGGTTTGTGAGCCTCTGCCCAAGAAGAAGGCAAAGTCTCGCATGGACGCCGCATACCGGGAGCCGGAAGACTGCGAAGAGTAACCACGCATCCTGCGAGCCGGTCAATGCTCGCGAATTATGTTGAACTTCGTGATTACGGTGCGGGTCGATATTTCGGGACGGTCCTGCCTCGCAGGTCCGCGCCCCCGGCTTCTCTGGGCATTCGGGAAAGGGACACATATGAGCAAGGTCTTTGTGGTGCTGAAGACGTACTTTCACGACGAACTGGACACAAACATCAGCCACGTACTCGGTGTGACAACCAGCAAGGCTGGTGTCGAGGAGATTCTTCGGAAGGAGGGCGGTGGCTACAAGAAGGCTACTGTCAGAGAGCTTCATGGCGACATTGAGGTGGAACTTCCTGATCGCAAGTGCTTCCGCAATGTCCGCATCCATGTCACAGATCACGAGCTGATGGGTTAGTCTTCAGTGGTGGATACGGGTAGCCTCACCTGAACACGGGCGAGGCTACCGCATTTGATAACTGGCTTTGGCTGTTAGTAATTGCGAAGCTCGTATGCGCTGTGCATAGAAAAAACCAGCACCCACCCTCCAGTCCCAGTGATGAAAATGACCCGGGTCTGCAACTTTTTAAATTAGATTCAGCTCTATCAACAGTGCAAGCTGCACACAGGTTACATGCAAAGAGTTACCTGAGGTTTCATCGGCGCGATTAGCGAACAGTACCGGCGGTGTTGACGCCCTGGACCACGTTGGCATCACGCCCTGAATCGTGCCGTTTCGCGTCTTGATGGGTCACACAATCAATTCAGCATGATGAACTTCCCGGATTGATGAGATCAGCACTTAGTGGGTAGTCGTTCCAGTTGCACTGTCGATATTTCAGTGAACGAGGAGGATTGCAAGCTTGCCACCATCAGCGATATCAGCCCGAACACACGTGTTCACGTTTGCCATGTCATTTAGAACCACGTCGTCAATCAGAACCAAAGACTGCAAGCAGTGGAATGTTGGTCTATCCGCAAGTTTGTCGTCGGTATTCTACACCTTAATTCAGCTACTTCTTTTCAGGAAGCTTCACCGCGCCAGTGTCCAAGACAATGGTGCAGTCAGGCAATTTTCTTTTCAGTTCTACTGCCTCATCCTCGCTAACCTGTGTATAGCTCAGATCGAGCCAGCGTAGATTTGTCAGACCTTCAAGATAGCGCAGACCGTCTTTGTCTATTCTTGTCCAGATCAAGTCCAGATGCTCAAGCTTATTAAGTTGTGAAACATGGCTAAGCGATTCGTTGGAGATGGCAGCACGCCTCAATTCCAATCGTTTGAGCTCCTTCAAATTAGCCAGAGAAATAAAGTCGGTTACTTTGGTCGAAGTTAGATTCAGAACCTCGAGTTTGGCCAAACTTCCAATAACATCCATGGACTTATTTGTTATCTGAGTGCTATCTAAGTTAATGGCTAATAACCCTTTACAGCGACGGAGCGCCGCGATTCCATCATCTGTCAACAGAATTGCATCCTTCAAATTGAGTGCCTCTAACTTTTTGACATTTGCTATAAAGACAAGGTCGGCATCCTTCAGAAACGTATAGGACACGTCCACCGACTTCAAATTTGAACAACCAGCCAGAAAGCGCATTCCCTTGCCTGTTACTTGACACCCCTGCAAATCGAGCATCTTCAAGTTTGGCAATTTGCTCATTTGAGAAAGTCCATCGTCTGTAATACCAGTGCGGCTGAGAATGAGCGATTCAATTGATGAGCAACTAACCACCAACTCAATGTTTTTGTCCGTAATACCCACTGCGCTATTCAAGCTCAGATGGCGTATGGAGTTCAAGCACTTCAGCCCCGCCAATGCATTATCCGTAAGACGTGCGTAATCCAATCTCAGTTCCGTTAGATTGGGACACTTCGATAGTTGCGACAATCCGTCACCGTATAAGGACAAATTTGATAAGTCCAGCTGTTCCAGGTTTGTCAGCCGTGCAACGGATTTCAACCCCTCGTCAGTCACATCAGTTATCGCCAGTCCCAGCTTGCGAAGATTTTGCAACCGCTCAATATTCTTCAGACTCTCGTTTCCTACGTTCATGGATATCATGTCCAAGCTTCGTAGGTTTGGGAAAGCGCCCAGTCCTTTTAAGGCCGCCTCTATCTTCTTTGCATCGAGCGCTTCGTAGGAGCGCAGCTTCAGTTCGATGCAATCAGATTGGGCGTGCAAAAATTGCAGCAATTTTCTTTCATTTTTGTAGTTATAGTGACACCGATACTCCTGCGAATCGTTCTTAAAATTGCGAGCGCAAGACTCAAGTATTTCCAACTCACGGCAGCGAGATTCATAATCAGTGGCCGAGAGTTTTCGTAACTTGGCGAGTTCAGGCAACGATGAAATATTGACAGATAATGTCCTTCTTTCATGAGATATCCAACAGGAGTCTATTTCCGGTCGCTCATTAGCCTGGATGATTTCCTTTACTGCATTTTCACTTCTGCGCCTGATTTCAGCATCACGGTCTTTTAATCCTTCCAGTAATGCCGGAAGGGCACGAGCACCCAAGCGAACTAGAGTGACTGAGGCTTCTTCTCGCTCTTCGAATTCCTCGGCGCCCAATAGCCGTACTTGCTCAGAAGGACTAAGTCCGTCCGGCAGAGAAGCACTTTTTTCGTAGCCCGTTTTAGGCTCCGAGCAAAATGTCGATTGTAGTGCCTTTCCAAATATTGCCTCATCAATAAACTGCTCCCGCACGCTTACTCCGAGACTGTCGAATTGACGCTCTTCGTAGTTTGAAGTCTGATCGTTTGCTGCTACTTTGCCTACGTCTAACATAACACCTTCCTGCGAGTCTTAAAGTTGCCAAAGAACTGCTTACGGAATTCTTTGTGCGGCTGCAAAGGAAATACTTTGTCCCGCGGGCTCAAACAAAGGAGTTTGATCTTGATTTGAACGATAGTCGCTGGACATTGTAGAAAGGTTGCGATGAAAATGAATCCGAAAGCCATCCTCTAAGCCCGGAAGGTTGGTGACGCAGTGGGTAGTTTTGAATGAGATATTCATGAAAATACTGATCGCTTGCCAGTTGTGGATTGAAGACGGTTGCCGGGTTCGCCCTGAAAACCTGTGGCGAGATGTGTGGTGGGACACGGTCCCTGAGAGCCTTGGCTGCATTCCCGCGCAGGCTTGCCACAATCGAGCGACAACACTACACTAGCGGAATAACCTATCGACGGTCAGCTGGTTCTCAGCGGTGAATATGATGAATTGGAAAATTTGTTTACTTCTTCTGTGCATCGTCTGCCTGTCGATGATAAATACGCTCGTGTTAGCAGAACCTTCACGCCAGGAGCTGGAGTTCGAAAAACGTTTGGCAAAAGCACTAGAGGAGCTTCATGGTAAGCCATATCAGGTTGTTGATAGACGCAAACGCGGCCACGAAGAATTACAAGAGCTGGTCGATTTTGCTAATGCCAACTTCGCGAAAGACAGTTTGATGATGGCTCGATGTCTCCAGATGCAGGCGAACAACCTGGACAGCAATCATGCGGAATCATTGCAGCACCGACAACAGGCTCTGGCAATTTACCAGAAGCACTCGAAATTCTCAGAATACCAGTCGTTGGCATCCTACAGTATTTTGCCAGCACTAATGCAGAAGGGGCAATGGAAAGAAGCGGCTAGGATGGCAGAGCAGAGTTTTGCGGCCCTAAAACATGAAAGTGACCGCGGAGACAGTCATCTTGAAAAGAAAATTACGGTTATGGCTCAATTAGCTGAGTGCTATGTTGGCCTTAACGAGTTCGACAAAGCATGCCAACTATACCAGCAGTTGGAAGGCAAGGATAACGAAAGTTCAATTGCCATCTATCTAAGCAATCGAGATACCTATATCGGCTCGCTGCTCCAGTACTCTCTTCTGCTGAATAAGGCTGGAAGAGAAAGTGAAAGCAAGAACGTACTTCGCCGAATGGCTTTCCTGTGCAATATGCCAATGCGTCTGGAAGAATGCAACCCTGTGAAGAGAATGAGGGACCAACCGCTCCGGACGTCAGACGATATCTTCTATAATGTGGACATCGCTTGTGTTCTGTACCATCCGCTTCATTTGAACCAGTCTCTGGAACATCTCATTACGGCGAAAACCGCTTACGAAAAAGATTCTGAGGCTGGAGCGCAGGGATTTTATATCTATGCGGACCTTGCATACGTATATTGCCTACAAGATAAGCTCACGGAATCGGTGCAGTTTTTTCAACTCGCAGCGCGGCTCGCTGAGAAACACCAGGGTCAAATCAGACCAAAGGCATACGACACTATGTATCGCTGCTATGGATATCTGCTCAAGACATTAGGTCGAGGAAATGAATGCGCTCAATGTCTCAGGCATACCAAACCCGATGCCGACCCTTACAATGGTGAAGATCCGCCAGCTAGAATGAATGACTGGCGCAACCAAGCGCAGGTTTCCAAATCTTCTGTAAGGTGGCAATAACCGTTTCGCCAACCGTGTTTCGTTGAATCTGAGCAAGATTACGCTATCGAATTGTCCGGTCAGTCGGAATTGCAGCCCCTGTTCTCATGTCCGTCGGTACGCGAATGCTGGAACCCGGAAGCGGAGCAAGTCCTCCCCGGGAGCGCGGGCGTCCCGCCCGCTTCTATTTCGGGGAATTGCGGCTAGATTAACATGTGGAAAGCTACCGTGCTACCGTGAAGCGACTGGATGTTCTCGCACCACAGCAGACGTGCAACGGATCTCTTGTACACCAGGTAACGATCAGCCCCGGATTCGCAGCGCCTCCTACGTTAATGGTCAGTTTAATTAAATATGGTACAAACGCTAACCAGTTCAAAAAAATAGAGCCGCCAGTGACTAAATTCGTCATATATCCGCTTATCGAGTAGGCGAAGGCTTTAGTTAATGCACTTAGGGCTCTTGATTCAATAATACCCGCAGGTATCCAACATGTCTGTTATACCAAGTCAACCCGACGAAATTCCGGGGGCTCTCCATCTTCAAATGTCCCATTTCGCTCCACGCTTTCTTCTCCTTGGAGCGTTGGCGACGGTCCTTCCCGCGGTGACTCGATGTCATTGCTGTGATCCAAACACTGTTCGATTCCCAAAAGGAGTTCGTATGACTGCTCAAGACATGTTCAACCTGGTCTACGAAGGTGACTACGAAAGGCGTGGAAACTACCTCTCGCGCAGCGCCAATGGTTCGGTACTGTATGCGCCTCGCTCCTCTGTTCCTGCCGTGGTCCACATTCGTGAGGACAGGCTTCTGAGTATGGAGTCCAGCATGTGGCCTCACAGCACACCTGAGGCTACCCCGGTATTCGACAACTGAACAACTGAATCTCCTACGGTTAAAGAAACAAAACCGTCGTCGTCAATAGAAGATTCTCTGAGGACGTCAACTATTCGCATTTTATTTAGCGCTATCACCAGTGCAAGCTGCACAAGTGACATACAGCTGTGGAGAGGTAATCGCGCCTGCGAAAGCAACTAAGATAAACCGGTGTGAGGTCCAAAAGTATTCCACGTGGAATTTCATGCCAAATTGGAATACTTTGACGCTCCAAAATAGTCCAATTTAGAATATCTGGACTTACGGTGACTTGTTCCTTCGGTCGGGCGATTGCAACCGGTTGAAGAAAGAACTTTACGAGCTCTCTGCCTCTCCGGCCGCTGCGTCATCACGCCATCGCCGTCTGCGTTCTGCTCGTCGCGTCCGCTCTAGCCATTCGGTTTGTCCCCACTCAATTTGCTTCGATTAGACCCGACTAAGGGAAGTGGCAAGTTCTTTAGTGAGTTCTTCTAAGCCTGGCAGCTCTGCATCTCTTTTGGAAATTACTGTTACTTCAAGGGGCCACTTAATACCGACCGCTGGTTCGTCATGCCGCAATCCGCGTGCATGGGCCGGGCTGTAGACTTGACCCAACATGTAGGCAACTTCTGCATTATCAGTGAGCGTTTGATAGCCGTGGGCAAAGCCTTCGGGAATGTAGAGCATGTTCATGTTTTGCGCCGAAAGTTCAAATCCTTCCCATTTTCCGAAGGTAGCCGAACCCGGCCGCAAGTCCACCAGCACATCAAGGATTGCGCCGACAATACACCGCACCAGTTTTGTTTCAGCGTAAGGGGCTAGTTGAAGGTGCATTCCTCGCACTGTTCCTTGTGTCTTATTAAAGGAAGTGCTGGTTTGCAACACTCGTGTGCTAAGACCATGTGCCTCGAAATCGGGCACGGCGAAAGTGGTGCTGAAGTAGCCCCGATTGTCTTCGATGCGCTCCGCTTGAATGAGGAACGAGCCTTCCAGAGATGTTTTCGTGAACAGCATGAGCACCGCCTGTCGATGAAAAAAACGCACTTTGATGGTAGTCTAAGGCGTTCAAACGCAGAAACGCAGCCGATGTGGTTTAAAACTGCTTAAATCGGCGGAAAAATGCTTCTCCGAATTAAGGTGCTCACATGAACGAATTTTGGACTGACCGGCGGGTTCTAGTTACAGGAGCGACCGGGCTTCTCGGCTCATGGTTGGTGAAGCAACTCCTCGATCGGGGCGCCGAAGTAATTTGCCTCATTCGAGACTGGGTTCCGCAGTCAGAGCTGGTTCGCGGTGGCGCAATGGAACGTTGTCGTGTTGTTCGAGGCGATTTGTGCGACATGCCCCTGTTAGAGCGAACCTTAGCAGAATATGAGGTTCAAACCGTATTCAACCTCGCCGCTCAAACTATCGTAACAATTGCCAATGCCAGTCCGCTTTCAACATTTGAGGCCAATATCAGAGGAACTTGGATTCTTTTAGAGGCCTGCCGGCGTGTTCCGTTTGTAAAACAGATTGTCACAGCTTCATCGGACAAGGCTTACGGTGATCAGCCCGTTTTGCCTTATGACGAGAAGATGCCGCTACAGGGAACTCACCCCTATGATGTGAGTAAATCTTGCGCAGATTTAATTGCGCATTCTTTCGCTCATACCTACGGCCTGCCCGTCGCGATCACCAGATGTGGCAACTTCTTTGGGGGTGGTGATCTCAATTGGAATCGCATTATACCGGGAACTATTCGTTCTGTAATTCGTGGACAGCGACCCGTAATTCGTTCTGACGGCACTTTTGTACGCGATTACATATATGTGGAAGACGGCGCTGCTGCCTGTATTCTATTGGCGGAAAAGCTGGCGGAAAAGGAAGAGCTCTACGGGGAGGCGTTCAACTTCTCGACAGAATCTCCCATGAACGTGGTTGATCTAGTTAATCTGGTGCTTGCTCGGATGAACACGGACCTGGAGCCGCAGGTTCTTTCACAGGCGAAGAACGAAATCAAAGATCAATATCTGTGCAGCGAAAAAGCGCGTCAGTTGCTCGGATGGGAACCACGCTTTTCCGTGGAACAAGCAATGGATCGTACGATTGATTGGTATCGTAATTATTTCATGGCTGAAACGCAGGTTATGTCCGGATCACTGAGCGGATAGCAAGGCTATGGCTCGTGAATGCATCACTGAGGATACCAGGCAGGATTTGGCACAAGGCGGTAAGTTGTCGCTAGAAGGAGATAATCACCAGTCTTCAGCGTGCCAGCGCGGCCGGGCAGCTTTATTTACGCAATTCGGCGGTGCAGCGTTTGTAATAGCTATTTTGTGTGGATTCTTTTACCGCACAGTCTTTCTCGGAAAGCCAATCGCTAAGCTCGATTTACTACGAAGCCTGGATGCTCTACATAATCCAACTCTCACCCAGCCAATAATACCGATTCCTTGCGATCCCAGCGGGGTTCTTATATTCTTTCCGCTGGGGCATTTTGCTCATGAATGCTGGTCTCGAGGCGTTGTCCCTCTGTGGAACCCCTACATCGGTTGTGGTTATCCGATGGTTGGTGATCCTCAATCGTTCATTTTCTCCATCGCACATGTTGCAGGACTCTTTTCCACACCGCAGACTTACAATGCCGGGCTGGTGCTGGAAATTTTTCTCGGTGCTCTGGGAGTTTATTTCTTTTCGCGCTTTCTGCGACTGTCTTTAGTGGCGTCTGCTTTTGCTGCACTGGCTTATTCGCTCTCGGCGCGAAATTTGGGACAGATTGATTTAAGCGGCGCTGAGTGTTTTTACCCGTGGCTTTTTCTATTTTTTGGATGGATGGCGCGAAAACCGGGGCTGGGCAGAATTGTTGCTTGCGGACTTCTGTCCTCGGCAACAGCATACTGTTCTCATCCTGAGCCGGCGTTTTTCGCGGTGATGTATGCGGCGATTTTCGCGGTTTGTTCAATGACGGCTCCTGCGCTGGTCGCTACCGGTGAACGCTCAGCTGCCGAACCCGGGCCCGCTAGTGCCCAATTAATTTCAGTTCGTTGTCGCAACGCACTTGCAGTTCTTTCCTCCGTAGCTCTGATCGCGGTTTGCTTCACTGCTCCTTTGATTTTTTCATTTTGCGAATTTATGAAGCATGCATTCTTCTACAAGGAGGCTGCCAGTAGCGCTTCGTTCATTTCCTTTAGTCAATTTGTCTCGTCATTTTATGCTGCACAAGGGGCGGAATCTTATTTCCCCGGAGCCGTTGCATTACTGCTGCTACCGTTTGGCTTTATGCGGAGCGGACGACCGCCGATTTCAGTGCTAATAACAGCGGTAATTTGTGCAGCGCTTACAATTCCTCCGGGATTTCTTCTGCCGCTATTATCAATGAAGCCTCTCTCGTATATAGCAACGCTCTATGGTGTTCCGGAGCTGCTTATGCTGATGGCGATTATTGCTGCAGCGGGCATGGATAATATACTCGGCGGCCGGCTTAAGTTGAAGGGTTGGTGTCTGCTGATACTGTCTGCAGTGGCAGTGGGTATTGGACCCTATGTTATAAGTTATTTTGCTACCGCCTCAGACACCCCGGAGTTAATTCAAAAGGCTTTTGCAGATAGTCGCCCGTTGATTCAAGCGGTCACCTGGACAGCGGCTGGCGGATTTCTGGTACTGTTTGCGCGACAATTTCTCTCGAAGATGCCAATGGCGGTTTTCGCGGTGGCATTGCTGGCATTGAATCTGACCAGTATTGGACTAGTCTCGCGACATGCTCTGCCATCCCGGCTTACATATTCTCTGGCTTGTCCGGCTGTGCTCGAGCAGGCGGCAAAAGCCGGAGAAAGAGTTGTTGGCACTGGTTCCAATTTCTTCCTGGCGAATACCAACAGCAACTATCATGTTAGCGATCTCCGCAGTTTTAACCCTCTGGTACCGGCAAGATATAAGAGGTTCGTCACCGAATGTGGTGCCACCAGTCATAATTTGTACTTCTTGAATTTGCCCGATACACCACTCAGTGCGCTTGATTTTGCTGCTGTGAAGTGGTTGGTAACTCGCACTGCTAGTTGCGCTGAAGAAGACTTGCACGCGAAGGGGCGTCTGGCTTTGAATGAGGGCAATCTCGCCAACCATCAGCAATCACAGTTACCGGCCAGGCGGCTGGCTAAAGGGGTGCGGCTTTGTTCGTTCGATCTCAGCTTTGATGGCATCAACTCGCAAATCGACGGACACCTGAGTCTGCAAGTGCAAGGTCAGGTAGTTAACCGATATGCGCTGCAATTCGTTGTCATAGATGCTGTTTCGGGCAAGGAATTGAGGATGTGTCCGCAGCATCTCATATCTGGCGATCCATATGCAATTTCGAACGTTGTCGAATCGGTTCACGTGCCGGTTCCGTTGTCCATCGCCGGCACGATGAGGAAACTGGCGCTCGGTGTGCGTGTTATAGACTCCTGGACCGGTTTGAGCATGACGGATGGAAGTCGTTCATTTGCAATGCAAGATAAGACCCTAATTTTGTGTTCGTTTGATCGAACAGCGTTAACACTCGCCTTGGGAGGCAGGCCGTCAGCACAGGATCAAATGTTCTTCTCCAGGCATTATCGCCTGGTTAGCGAAAGCGCGGAGGGTATTCGTGTTTACGAGAATACTCGGGCTGTGCCCCGGGCGTATCTAGTAGATGCTGAAAACGCGATACTCACGAGCAATGAAAATGAGAGTCTTCAGTTTGTTAAGAGCGGGAGAGATCCTTGGCGCGCCGCTTGTATCGAAATTCCTTCAAATGCGTCATCAAGTTTTTCCTCCGTGCCGAATGGCCAGCCATCACCGAATTTGACTCGGTCGAGCAAGCAAGGCGATTCAGGAGGGGGCCGTATGCCAGCCGAGCTCGGCAAACCGGGCAGCGTGGTGTCAATCAAGGCCAATTCCATGGACAATTGCGCCGCACATGATAGTAGTACTGTGCGCCACAATGATGCGCTCGGGAACGAACAGGCGATCCTTCAAGGAAGTCCCACTGTCGCTGCGATAAAATCACCAACCGGTGATCGCGCTGCGGGCTGGCGTGTGGTCGAGATGGACGGAGCCGGGAAACGCTCAACGGGAGCTGGCTTCCAAGTTGCACACATACCGGCAGCCTCGCGAGGGACGCTGGCGGAGGCCGGTGGTGGCGGTTTACCAGACTCAATCCGGCAATTGTCGATGGAGCGACCTGACAGTAACACCGTGATTGTATGGGCGGACTGTGGTCGGCGTTCATACCTCGTTCTGACGGATCTCTTCTACCCGGGATGGCGCTGCACGGTGGACGACAAGGAGGTGCCGGTTTACGCAGCTAACTATTTGTTTCGTGGAGTTGAATTAGAACGGGGCACCCACACCGTGCGATTTGTCTTTGCTCCGTTAACCTTCGTTCTGGGAGTTTGCGCATCCATAATTTGCCTGCTTGGCATTTCGCTGCTAGCATTGCTTCAAGTCAAGAAGCTGGCAAAGAAGAATCGTGCTTAACCTTTTTAAAAGGATTCTCACTTGCGTAAGCGTAGCTGATTACGCAATTTCTAATGTATCGGGTGCTCGACCTTCGGCATTGGCTATGGCAGGGTTTGCAGTTATGAACGAAATTTCCCGCCGATTCGATTCATTGCAAATGCCATCTTATGAATGTGCCGTAATCAACAGATATGAGCTTAGACTCATTCGTCACTCAGGATTAGATGTTGAAATCTAGTTGCGCTCACGCGCGTCGTTGACAGGAGGAAGCCTAAATGTGCGGAATCGCCGGGTGGTTGAGTTGGAACGAGCCCCTGCGGGTTGACTATCTTGAAGCAATGACTCGCGAGATTGCACATCGTGGACCGGATGCTCACGGGGTTCAGGTGATCGGCCCGGCCGGGCTGGGACATCGCCGCTTATCCATCATTGACACTTCTGTCGCTAACAATCAGCCTCTCTCTGATACATCGGGCAAATTTTGGATTGCTTTCAACGGAGAAATCTACAACTTTCAGGAAATCCGTTTGAGGTTGGAGAAGCAGGGTGTTCAGTTTCAGACCAAAGGCGATACGGAAGTGGTTCTGGAGGCTTACAAGGCTTTTGGCGTGGATTGTGTTAAGCAATTCAACGGAATGTTTGCCTTTGCCATTTGGGACACGGTGCGTGAGAGATTGTTTGTGGCTCGTGATCGAGCTGGAGAGAAGCCACTCTTTTATTACACGCTTCCTGACGGCTCTCTGCTATGGGCGAGTGAACCTAACGCACTCTTGAAGCATCCTGCCGTGGGAACGCGTATCAATGCGGCGTCTCTGGCGCAGTTCCTCGCGATTAATTACACCGTTGGTGAAGATTATCTTGTTCAGGGTATAAAACGTCTTCGTCCCGGCTGCTATCTGGTGGCAGAGCGCGACAGGCAGCCGGTTACCAGATCATACTGGGATTACTCTGCTTCTTTTAGGAACAAGCGGCATGGAATAACAGAAAAGCAAGCGGCAGAGGAGTTGAATGCCCTTCTTGCCGACGCCGTTAAGATCTGCATGGTGAGCGATGTACCGCTAGGCTCATTTCTCAGTGGTGGCATCGATTCATCTTGCGTTGTTTCTAACATGACCCTGAACGCACCACCGGATACGGTAAAAACCTTTTGCATCGGCTTTCGGGAGAGTTCCTTCGATGAGTCTGCGCAAGCGCGATCTGTAGCTAATCATTTTGGCGCCGATCACCGTGAACGATTCCTGTCCGAGTCTATAGATACTGTTATGCGAGCTCTGCTCTGGGCTTCTCGCGAACCCCTGGCAGATAGTTCTTTCCTGCCCACTTTCTCGCTGGCTGAATTCACACGTGAGCATGTAACAGTGGCACTTTCCGGTGATGGTGGCGACGAGTGTTTTTCGGGTTATGTCACTTACAGCGCTGATAAACTTCACAATGCACTGTCGGGAATTCCTTCACCGCTGGTGCGCACGTTGTACTC
>JAKFUT010000185.1 GCA_021732565.1 Candidatus Obscuribacterales bacterium | reverse complement strand
CTTCATCAGCGGTTTACTTGCGTTCACCTTCTTGACCACACCTGACGCGATTATTCACGCCTTTTCCGCAACGTTCACCACCTTGACTCTTTATCTCAGCAGCTTGCGGTGGTTTGAAGCCTCCGCCTGTCGGTCGGCTTCGAAGGACCTACCTTCATCTCTTACACAGCATGGCTTAGTTAGATCGTTCTTCTACGTTCAATCCTCCCCTGCCTTCTCGGCACACTATCATCGGCGAACCTCTCAAACGGAATGCGAGGATAGTTTTCCGCCATCCACGTATCGAACACGTGGTGCAGAAATACGTTACTGAGTAAAGGGCTAATCACCGAGCCTTGGGCGGTGCCCTTATCCCTGTTGACGACGGTTCCATCTTGTTCTTGGAGATCGGCTTCTAACCATCTCTGTAGGTAGAGTAGAACCCATCGTTCCTCTGTGTGCTCTTTTACCAGCGCTATCAGAAGCTCCCGATCGATGTTATCGAAGAATCCTTGAATGTCGACTTCCAGAGCCCAGTCGTATTTCCAGCATCGTTCTCTTGCTGTAGCAAGAGCATCGTGCTGGCTACGTCCAGGACGATAGCCGTATGAGTCCTGGTGGAATTTTGGTTCTACCTTTGGTTCAAGAAAAATCTTCGCAACCTGTTGCGCTACTCGATCTGAGACACACGGGATGCCGAGCATTCGCCGTCCGCCGGAGCCCTTTGGTATATACACTACTCGCACGGGCGGAGGGAAGTAACTTCCGGATGTCATTCGGTTCCAGATTCGATAGAGATTGTTTTCCAAATCCATTTCGAAGTCTTCGATCGTTTGTCCGTCTATTCCCGGCGCCCTTATTTGCTTTAACCATTTTCCACGCTGCTTCCATCGTGGGTTTGGGTATTTGGTACTGCCTTGTCAATGTAGGTTGACTCCTTCCTTTCGGTTGATCTATCACTTTGACTGAATGACGCAACTCCTTGGCTCCATTCGAGTTACCGAACTTCATCGCTACTACGAGTTGCTCCGCGACTGTCTCCCCGCTGGTACTCTCGTCTTCCGGGGCGTCCCGTTGCGACTTCTCCCTTTCATCTGCGGCTGCATACATACTTCTGTGCTTGCTCGCTGATGAGCGCGTCGACAGTCTTTTCCCACGTTCCTCATTGAAGCCCGAACCAGACTCGCGCCGCCTCTACACCGTACACCAACGGGGCAGCTATTCAGGTCAGCTTCCGTTTTGTCCTGAACCATAGGCGCGGGTTCAGTTTTGGTGCCATCTTCAGTATTTCGATGCGTCATCGGACGGTTCACTTGTATTCGCCTTTCTGGCTCTCACCTGACACTTAACAGTGCCTTTTCGAAACATGCTCACTACCTGCACTTTTGATACACGCAGCTTTCCGTGGTTTTGTGCCTGCTCCTGCCGCTCGGCACAAAGGCTCGTTCTCCTTTCGGTAGAGTTCCTCATCTTCAATGAAGTTAATTTTCTGTCCATCACCTCCTCTTGCTAATGTCACGTGGCGCACCGCCTGTCACTGTTTTGACAGGCATCATTCGCTGTCCGCAGTCATGCGACGTTGTGGACCAGAACAAGAAAGCTTCAGGGGAAAATGCTCGCTTGCAGAAACAACTAAACCAGGCGAATGCGCGATCGAAAGCAGCGAGAGAAAAATATTAAAAGCCAATCGCGGCGTTGAGCCGCGTTTTTACCAATTCCATGGACAATACATCGCCGCCGACCGAAGGGAGGTTGAGTCATTGATGTCTGGCGTCAAGTGTTTTTTCTTGTTGACGACAATCAAAACTGCCGCTTGCTATTGTCGAGTAATCAGCACCCGGTCGTGGGTGATTTGCTGAGCTACCGTTGCCGTTACCACCCGAACATGTAGTCATCCGCGGCCGTCGGTAGGCACGAATCGCCCGCGACCGGGAATCCGACCAGGAATCGCCCCGGTGACGTTAATCGCGGTTTCTGCGGTGGTGCCGCCTTCCTGAGTATTTCCTGGTGCCTCCCGCTGGGCCGATCAGTTCAAGAATTGTCGAATGGTGCACGAGGCAGCCGGCGTGATCATTGGATCTTTGAAGATGGAGTCCACTGCGAACAGATCAGGTTGGAAGAAATGATGACACTCCGTGTTTCGTAGCGTTCTGCTAGCAGTACAAACAAGACGGCTCTCTATCCCAACGAATTCTATCTGCTGGAAACTCAGCGCTTCTGTATATGCATCGCACCCGTTTCGCCTATGCGAATCCTGCTGCAAAGTGGCCCCATTTTCGAGTGCGACGCGGCCCCAATTTAATTTGCAAAAAACATTCATTGGCATAGAAGATAATTACGGACGCCGGCGGAATCAACAATGGGACTGCTTTATTATGCTCTAGCCGCTAGTGAAGGTAGTGCAAGAGAATTTTTCGACGAACCAGAGTCGTTCATATACGCCGATATCCCAGGCTTTGACGAGTTCAGGCTTATAGCTCTACTAGGGCTTCTTAGTGGCGGAAAAATTCCCAAAAGATGGCCTAGTGCAAGCGCCCGAGACAAACTTGGGTTCAAGACGTTGTTGACGTCAAAGAGCGAAAGCTACGTCTTTAGCCTTCCACATAGTTTGGTTTCCTCTTTGGCCGCTCGTCAGGAAAAGACTCTGTCAAAGATCGTAGATGAATGGGTTGAAACGGAATCATTCACTGCGTCTCTGGCGCCAGGTCTAACTCGTACGGAAATCGACAAGTCAAGCAAAAGAGCAATTCTTGCTTCTCTAAAAAGACTTCGAAGGGAATGCAAAAAAGCTGTTGCTCGGCAAACATCAGTTTTGTGCCAGATAAGCCTTTGATGATTCAGCAAATCAAATTGCCTTGCTCATGTGATGATGGCTTATGGATCTATGCCCGAAGCTTCGATAAGAAATACTATGCTTCATTCTGAGACATAAGGCTCTCAATGGATTGAGCCAGTCTTGTTCTGTACTTGCCGGCCAGATCATTCGTCCAATTGTCACGCAAGAAAAAGGACGAAGTTTGTAGCTGTAGAGGCGAGGAGACTCTTTCCATTTGTTCTTGTTTATAAACGGAAAATCGTAATTCACCCTCACCGCGGGGATCTGCAAAGACCACAAACGCACCATGCTGCTGCGTGTAAGACTTGACTCTCGCCGAATAATGGATTTCAAATCCGAGCTCTTTAAGTCGATTCTCAGCCCATGAGAGCCGCTCCGGAGATCGTGCAGAATTGAACTTGTCTTCATCCAATACCTTAGGTGCTCTCAAAGGCTCTATCCTAAAGGTGTCCTCCATTAGCCGACGATTTTCTAGTTCTTTCTTGATCTTCGCAGTCCTCTGATCCACGCTCGTGAAACGCCGTATGGCCAGCTTGCGAGCAAAGTGAAAGACAAAGCATTCACAAGCTCTCCCGTCACCAGACAAATGGCGCCTCAGTCCTTCCGGATAAGCATAACCTGTTCGAAATGATGATGATGAGCCGTCTCCACACAGAGGACAATAGGCTCTGTCTTCCGCTCCGTCCTGGAATGGTTGAGTAAGTTCTAGTAGTTTGTCAATGATCATGTACGACCATTGGATGGCCTCGTCGTGGCTTTGGCAATTTCTTGAGCTTTCCAGGATATCTGAGAAATGCTCGGGGAGTAGCTTGAGGATGGTTTGCCAGGCACGGTATAGATCGATTTCGAGTTCGTTGATTTTGTCATCCATGCTCTTAGCATATCGCCTACGGTTTCCGATAACGCTTATGATGTTCGCGGAAACCTAGTAAATCTCGTCATCAGTGTAATCTGGCAATTGTTCTGCTTTCTTGGTAAAGGCGCTGGCCTCATCATGTCTTTTGTACTTGCTTAAGTATCCAGCATAGTCCTCATAGAGCATTCTCAGTATCTTATCACCGCTGATTGATCCGGCTTCTCGAACACGGATTGCTTTTCGATAGAAGTGCTCAGCTTCCTTCGGTTTTCCTTGCAGCTCTTTCACGAATGCGCTAACTAAATAGTCGATTGCGCATGAGGGACTATCCTTCCCGAAGACGCTGGTCTTAATCTGAAAGATTCTGTTTAATGCTTGATTGACATACTCGAAATCGGAAGATTCCGTAAGCGAGTACCATAGAAATAAGCTCTGTTCGTACTTCTGCGGGTTCTCGATGCAATTTGGTCCCAGATGCTTTAACGCAGTGATGTAAGCTTGTTCGTCTTCTTTGCTGATGATCTCGTCGGCCTTCGCCGCGCTGTGGCAATTTGCAAGGATCAGCAATAGTGCAGCGATGGCGATTAATAACTTCAAGACCGCCTCCTCCTGCCGTTCTTCTATGATGACTCAGCCGCAGGACTTCGCACCTGCGGACAGATCAGATCAATTAGTGTGCGTAGCGAGTGGTGAAAGGCACGGCGGCTCGAAAACGGTCCCTGCAGTTTGCCAAATATGACATAACCGAGATTATAGGACTGGCGCAGGAGGGGTGTATCACTCAAGCTTGAAGCCCTCCTCGTAATCGCATAAAGAATGACTTATTAATTCGGGTCAATTTGAGTGGACGGCTCGATGTTATTGCCTGCTACTCGGATGGGCATGTAGTTTTCAGAACACTTGTTGAGTCCTGTATGTGGAAGTTTATTTGCGGATTTGGTCTATTTGTTTTTATCTTCGTGCTCATGGTAATTGGGCCGGAGCTTCCTGAATGCATAAATCATAACTGTCTCAAGCGTTCACTTGTGGCCAGCAATATGCGCGGATGCGCTATAGCAGCCGAGCGTTATGCCGAAAAGCACGCTGGGCAATTCCCTCTAACTACTCAAGACAAAGAATTCCGGAACTTCTGGGGCTATGGAGAACCCCATCTTCGGGGGCTTCCGTCTACCAATCCGTTTACGAGAAAGGCTGAATGGCCGCTTAACGGCACTGTCAAAAATGTTGCAACTGCGCGTAAAGCTCGGCCCCTCTTCATAGGCGTTGGAGTTATCGAATACTCGCCAATCGTAGATAACAATCACAGAGTCATTGACTATGTCGTTCGATGTGGCGATGAAAATGGCATGACAGCGATCTGGAGACCCATTGATAGAGACCAAGATGAAATTTTTCTGCTTTCCCACAGCCAGTAAACATAATCGCTCTTATCCGCCACTGTCTCGGCACTTGAGTATATAAAAGCCCCGCCCGATCGGTCCAGGCGGGGCTTTCTTCGGCCACCGTCCCGGTAGGTAAGGCTTTTCGGATTGGTCTTCTGAATGAGATGCTGTGAGATGCTCTTGATGAATTGTCCATCGTGGACTAAAGTGCTTCCGAACAGTTTCCAACCATGGAAATTACGTTTTGTTGTTGTTTCCTTTGCATCCAATGAATAGACTTCTATTTCTGACGGATGTTCAAGTGTTGCGATCATGTCGCCCGTGAGTTTGTCGTTGCCAACAAATCCTTGGCAGAATGCCGCATGATTTTCGACAGGAGCGAGGAAACAAAACAACAGAAGGAGCCCGATTAGCAGGGCAGTCAGTTTCGTCTCTTCTCTGGCGTCATTGAAATTCTTGTTCACGGCTTTATCAGAAGACTGGCAATCCGTGGCTGCCTCAACGCGGACGAGCCATTCTCATCATAGCGGCATGTCCGAATACCAGGTGGCATTCATTAGGAAAAACCGCACCAGTTGAAGAGGGAATAGAACAGCCTAAGCAGCTTATGACAGCGTCTCTGACACCATGATCTGGTATCAGAAACGCTTAGCTCCAGGTCCAACGGAACTGGAACTCTGGTTGCCAGCAGGCATCACACGAAGGCGCCCGATTGGTCTCAGTGCATAAATGCAGATAAATCATTTTCCAGATTTGCTTCAAGTTTCCCCTACTTACCTGCAGAAAGGGGCCCCAGAGGGGCCCCGGTGATTTATTCAAGTCTCAGAAACTTAAGCGGGCGAAGAGTCTCGAACTCTCGACCTACAGCTTGGGAAGCTGTCGCTCTACCGACTGAGCTACACCCGCATTACCACCCCCATTCTACCAGATAGATTGAGCGGAAAGGAATAGCGCAGGGGCTGCGTTCTTTCACCAGCGGGGCACTCGTAAACGCCACTAAATCGCAGGCAGAGCTCTTGCGGGTAGAGGGACTCGTGTCTGTCTGAGCTTTCTCTAACACAGTGCTGCCATTGTGCATCAGCTACTAGCGGGAACAACGAGTCATTCTGCTGAGATCCGGTGCGTACACCAGTTCGCGTCAAGTTTAGCGATTAACAGCGCTTCATATCGACAACTGACACGAGAACGGCACACCGCTAGCGCTTTCGGCGGAAATCTGTGTAGCAGCTTGTTCGACACATGTGCAACTGAGGAACCACAACCGCCAAAAGCCGTCCGACCCAATGTCAGTCACAGTCAAAGCCAATATTGGCGGTGCTTACTGCAATCAACGGAGGAATCCATATGCCACCGATCGACAACCCAACTGCGATGTGGGACCCATCCACAACCGCTCTGGCTAGTTTCATGCATTTTCTCCCCTCTCTATTGGGAGCAATTGTTGTCCTGCTCATTGGTTGGTTCCTATCCGGGTTCCTTGCACAGCTCATCGGAGCAGGTCTGGCAAGAGTGGGAGCAGATCGAGCTTCAGTGCATGCCGGAGTTGATAATTTTTTGACAAGAGCCGGTACAAATTGGAAGGCATCACGGATAGTGGCAGAACTGATTCGGTGGTTCGTCTTCCTCATTTTTGTTCAAGCTGCTGCCAGCCTACTGGCCATGCCGCAGCTCACTTCGGTAATAAATAGCATCATTCTATTTATTCCAAATGTCGTTGTCGCCATGGCAATACTGGTCGCCGGTGCTCTGATAGCTAAATTTGTTGCCGGGCTTGTCCGCGGATCAGTTTCCGAACTTGGTGTAGCCAGTCCTTCTATTTTGGGAAAGCTTACTTACGCCGGAATATTGACGGTCGCTATAATGGCAGCACTTGATCAGCTCGGAGTAGCTGAAACCATTGTGCAAACATTATTCATCGGTATGGTCGGGGCAGTCTCTCTCGCTACAGGGCTGGCTTTCGGTCTTGGAGGCCGAGACGTGGCAAGCCGACTAACACACTCATGGTATGAAGGCTCACGATTAATGTCTGAAAGAGCCAAGCTGAGGGAAAGCTTCCAACCTGAACCAACCAATACGCAAACAAACCCAATGCAACAAAGTCGCACTGATGAACAAATGTTCCCGGGTCAAATGCCTCGCCCGTCAGGACCATATTCATCAATTCCGGGACCGGAAGGCTATTCGCAGACTTACATTGCTTCGCAGCAGATCATGCCGCCACAACAGCAATCAGGTCAAATGCCCCCTGGACCAGGACGACCGTAGCACGGTTTTCATGATGACGGGAATCATGAAACATGAAATCACTAAGCCGCCACGATGCCAATTGGCACGCGGCGGCTCACGCATTAGTCCACTAACTACATGGACTTGATTGCTGAAGGACAAGGCTTCGCTTTTTCGAGGAGTTCCTTATGGTACTCAACGTATTTTGCCCCGCCCAGGCTGGCAGGAATTTTTATGCATTCTTTCTCGTAAGCAGCCGCAACCGGATTCTGCCAAACATCGTACGGGAAATCATGGCTCTTTTGGCGCCGATACCATATTTCGATAGTCTCGGTTTTCCATACCAACATTACTGGAATCGGGTTGCCTTCGGCGTTATGTCCCTGGAGCGTGGTCAACCAGGATTTGTTTATCTTGATAGGCGTCCCACCGGGAAAGACACGGGCTTCCCTGTCGGACATAGCAACGATAATTTCCGGTATGCACTTTTCAACCGCAACGAGATCATCGTCTCCTTGCTTGCACCAGTGAAATGTTCTGAGGATCTCAAGAAAGTTCTCGATCACCAGGCTAGTGGCACTCTCCGTCATGGCTTTCATCCTGCATCAGTTCACAACGCATAGCTTAGCTTGAAATTATCCGCTTGTCCTGAATCAGTCCGCTCTTGAAAACCGCAAACCATTGATTTTGTATCGAATGACCTGGCAAAGCAGTTTGCCAGGTCACATTCTGGAACGTATCGGCACAACTGCGCTAGAATTTCCAAACTAAAAGGGAGGCGTGTAAGTACCGTGACGAGCAGTCTAATCGACCTGGAAGCGCTCAAGTCGATGTACGGCGAAGACTCTGTCAGAGAACTCGTCGAAATGTCAATGGGTGAGGCTGGTAAGCTCGTTGAGTCCCTTTCAGAAAACATTCCACGCAAAGACATCGATGGAGTCACCCGAGACGCCCACCAGCTAAAGGGCATGGCATCAACCATGACGCTTACGAAAATTTTTGAACTGAGCCGTGACCTCGAAAAGGCTGCAAGAGTCTACGACTGGGACGAGACGATGAGTCTGTTGCAAGGAATTAAAGGCTGTCTTGTGGAGCTGGAAGAATACCTTCGCCCGGTACTTAGCGACCCTCAGTAGTTCCATCGTAATAACGACGGGTACTCGGACTGCGTTCAGCCGGTCAAAAGACGGTTGACTATTTTGCGCCGCAGTCTGGAAAAGCCGGAAGCTTTGCGGCAGTCACGGGAAACACCCTGAGATTCTAGTACTTCACTCGAAGAGTTCAGCGCAGCTTTAATGGAAACGCTCTTGCACTTGGAAATCAGTTAACTTGTTGAGGGGCGGGGGAACAAGCCCGCAGAGACAAACGGATTTCTCAATGCGGTCGCTATTTACCGTTTGTGAGTTCCGCTCCGTTATCAAGCCCTCTAAAACTTGGTAAACTGCCCGCTGGGAAGATACCATTGCGGCCAGGAAATGATGCCGATTGACACTTGGAATCCCATGCCGGCTTCGTGCAGCGCTCTGCTCGTGCTGGCGCTCAATTCACCGGCGGCGATCTCCCAAAATGAAGCATACCAACCAGATAACGAATCCACCTCTGCTTGCGATGTGGCAGCGCAGAATAGCTCGATTCAGACCGGACCCTCCAAGTACCAGCCAGGACCGCGAGCGGTGCCTTATGCGGAAGAATTGCCCCGAGAAACACCGGAAGAGCAAGCCGTTAAGCAGCCGGGCGACACCGCCCTGTACGAGCCCGCAGCCTACAATCCGCCATCTTACAACGCGTTTGCAACGCCCCGTTTTTTCCCTCCGCACCCTTACCAGTCGCCTGCCGGCGGGTACAGCGGCTACGCATCCGCCGAAGATCCATCGCCCCGCTACTCTTTCATGCGCCCGCCACACGGTTGGTTCTATCCCCGGGCACAATCTTCCACAGTCCCTTCCGGTCTGGTGCTGCCCATCTCCCTCGACACATCCATCTCGACGCAGGCCGCGAAGCCTGGCGACTATATTCAAGCCCATATCAGTCAGAATATTACTCTCGGCGGTGCCGGATACTTGCCCGGTGGCACAGTGGTAACCGGGACCGTAATTGCTTCTAAGGCCGGTCGCCGGGGTGAGCGGTCCGGTTCTGAGACCATCGCGTTTACTCAATTCAGACTACCCAATGGTCTGTTAATACCGATCTCAGCCCACCTTGTCGGTGACATCGCAAACTATAAGAACCCCGGCAACGATACCTTTGCCGGGGAGGGGCTCGGTACCAAAGTGCTAAATCTCGGTTTGAGGACCTCAGCCAGTGCGGGTATGGGTGCAGTTCTCGGGATGGGAATCGGAGGGATCTCGGATGGCGCAAGAGGTTTGGGCTCAGGGGCCTGGTCGGGAATGGCGATGGGAGCCGGCGTTGGCGCTCTGGAAAGTTTAGTTTGGCGTCGCGGTCGCGACGTGCTTGTACATGCTGGAACACAGATGCAACTTCAGCTTGATGAACCGGTCGAAATCCCGAGTCCCTCGCGTGGCGCTGGTCCTGGCTATCCGCAACAAGGAGCGCGGTGATTCTATCGCACAACTATGCAGAAAAAAATTCTACTAATTCATGATGATCCCGACTTCTGCGAAAGCGTGCGGAAGATACTGGGCGACAACGGATACCGGGTCGTTCAGCTTCGCCACGAAGATGCCGCTGTCTCCATCTTCAATCAGGAGAAGCCAGACGCTGTTCTCCTCGGTGCCGGCTCGCTGAAAGAAGAGCTGGAAACCTTACTCAATCAGGTGGGACTAAACCGTTTGTCGAACGGCAATAAACAATCGACAGCGGTGCAAAAAGCACTGGCGGAAGAAGCCGTCGCAAAACACGAGGACTCCGCGCCCTCATCCAGCGCTGAGTCCACAGGACTTACTTCAGGTGCAACTGCAGAAAAGCTCAAGGAATTTCAGAGCTTGTTTATTGCAGTGAAATTAAAATATGCGCGCGGGCTAGCCTCTAAAGTTGAAGAACTTGGCCGCGACGTTAAACAAGCGATGGAAGACCGAAAGAATGCGGGTTACATCGAGTCGGTTAGGCAGGCGGCGCACAAATTGGTGGGCACCGCGGGTTCATATGGTTATGAATATTTTTCATCAACGATGCGGCACATAGAACAGACAGCGCTGCTTATGGTGAGGAACCCTGAACTGGCGAATAGCAAAGAGAACTGGGAGAAACTGCACAACGAGCTGTCGAAAGGCCTGACCGAAGCAGAACGCATCGCTGAAGAAGCAGAACATCCACCGGAAGGACTGGATGACCAGAACTCTAGAGGCCCGGTTTTCGCGCAGGTATTGCTGGTTGATGAAGACGCGCGTTTTCTCGATGTGGTGGAGCAATTAGGACGCCAGATAAACGTGGCCGTGCGCAAGGCCAGCGAAAGTTGGCAGGCTATAAACAGCGCCCTCATGCATCAACTCGACGCAGCGATAATTAACGTAAAGCCCGACAACAGAGAACAAAGTTTCAAGCTTGCGATGGATTTGCGTAGCATGCCGGGCTATGAAACATTGCCGCTGGCATTCTTATCATCCGATGCCACGATTAGACCCGCCGTAGAAGCGGCGCACGTAGGCGCGTCTTTGCACCTCGACAAACCACTCGATGTAAATTCACTGGAAGCGGCGGTCAGACATCTGGTGGCTATTCGCCAAGGCGGCCGCCCCAAAGTAATGGTAGTCGATGACGATCCGGACTTCACCGATAAAATCGCGTTTGATTTGAGAAACGATAATTTGCTGGTGAAAACCGTAAACGATCCACTGCGTTTGCTCGACGCCTTGCAAGAATTTCCGCCGGATGTGATGCTACTCGACGTAATGATGCCAGGCATGAACGGATTTCAGGTCTGCCAAATGTTGCGCGGAATGCCGCGATGGAGAGATCTCCCCATTGTATTCATTACCGCCGAAGTAAATGTTGAGGCACGAGTAAAAGCATTCACCTCCGGTGGTGACGACTACCTGCCAAAACCTGTGGTGACGGAAGAACTCCTGGCACGAGTTCGCGTGCGACTGGAGAAGTCGAGACTTCTCAAAGAACGCTCAGACAAAGACACCATTACCGGTCTGCTGCTGCGTCGCGCTTTTGTTGAACAAGTAAACAGCATGCTGGCGGATGCGGAAAGAACAAAGACTGTCTCTTCCATCTGTTTGATGGACGTTGATCATTTCAAGAAAGTAAACGATACCTACGGACATATGGCGGGAGACCGAGTGCTTGCCGGCTTCGGTCAACTGCTGCTCAGGCGTTTTCGTGTAGACGACCTGCGCGGGCGCTGGGGTGGAGAAGAATTCATTCTGGCCTTCAGGCGCGAAGACAAGGAAACAATGCGCGCCGCGATTAATCGCATACAGGAAGAATTTAGTTCGATGATTTTCGAAAGTGATGACGGAAGCAAATTCCAGGTATGCTTCAGCGGCGGCATTGCCAGCTATCCGGCAGACGGATCAAATTTGTATGAATTATTGACAGTCGCTGATGCAAGATTGTACGAAGCAAAACATGCAGGACGCCGCCGGGTGTTCATTACAGACAAAGAATAACGAGGAATACCTCGGCGAATTGTTGGCGCCGAGGAGGAGGTAATTAATGGAGAAAGTGATGGAAAAGGCTGCTCTGACGCCCCCGGCAGAGAAACCGAACCGAGGCAAACAAGTTGCAAAACAACTGATCGGTATTGCTGTCGCTGGTATCTTCCTGTATCTTGCATTTCGCCAGTGTGATTTCAATAAACTTCTCGGTTACGTCAAAGAACTCGATCTCGGTTTTCTTGCATTGGTCTGCCTTTCCGGTCTGATCAGTCATGTACTGCGAGCAGTTCGCTGGGTCATTTTGATGTCGCCGCTCAAAGACGAGAAAATTAGTTTGTGGAATTCATTTTGTGCAATCATCTACGGCTATGCAGTAAACATTGTTATCCCGCGGGGCGGCGAAGTCGCCCGCATCATATCAATAAGTAAAACCGAAAATATTCCGTGGGCGGGCGTACTGCCGACAATGTTCATAGACCGCTTGCTCGACATTGCCATGCTGGTGATGCTACTTGGAATAACAATAACGGTTTTACCGTTGGGGGAAATGAAGGTCCCGTGGCTGGTCCCCGGGGGCGTATCATTATGCGCGGTGACGATAGCGGGGCTCGTTGCGCTTCCCTTCACCGGAAAATTGATCAGGCTGACAACCTCAATCGCGGCGGTGAAAACCCGCTTACCAGAAGGCTTACGGGCAAAGATTCATGAGCTTAGCTTGCAGTTTGATCTTGGCACCAAGAGCCTTACAAATTGGGTGAACCTGCCCGCAATTGCCATACTCAGCTTCGGCATCTGGACTGGTTACTGGCTGAACCTCTACCTCATGGCAATGGCTTTTCATCTTGGCGACAAACTCGACATCTCAAAATCGCTGGTCGCTTTTACTGTTGGTTCGGTCGGAGTACTGATTCCAACACCCGGCAGCGTCGGCAGCTACCACTATCTCGTCAGCGAGGCGCTGCAATCACTCATCCATATCGATAAAGATCAAGCACTGGCTTTTGCCACGGTGCTGCACTTCATCTCGTTCGTTGCGGTACCGTGCGTCCCGGCCGCGTTGTGCTTTGCCATACAATACATGCGCCGTGTGCGATAATTCAGCCGGCAGTTATCGGAGAATGAGTACTTGGCCAAAGTCTTAGTTGTCGAAGATGATCAAGTAGTTGCCGACCTGATTTGCGATTTTCTCGAAGAAGAGAAGTACTCCTGCGAGAAAGTCCATGACGGGCAGCAGGCCCTGGCAATGCTCCAGATTTATTCATTTGATCTGGTGATACTCGATTGGGAATTGCCGGACACCTCCGGTCCGCAAATTTGCAAAGAGTTCAGGTCTCGGGGAGGCCACACCCCAATTTTGTTCCTCACTGGTAAAGCAGCCGTTGAAGACAAAGCGGTGGGGCTCGACGCCGGGGGCGACGACTATTTGACGAAACCCTTTCATCGGGTGGAACTAGCGGCGCGAATTCGAGCCCTTCTCAGGCGTCAATCGGCAATTCCGGCAGAAACACTTGCTGTTGCCAACGTAACGCTGGAGCGTTCCAGTCATAAGGTCTTCCACGGCAAAGAAGAAGTCGCTTTGCTTCCTCGGGAGTTCGCCGTACTTGAATACCTTATGGTTAACAAGGACTGCGTTCTCAGCGCAGAATCAATTCTTGACCATGTGTGGGAATCAACCTCCGACGCGACCCCGGATGCGGTACGAACGGTGGTAACTCGGCTGAGGAAGAAGTTGGATACCGCCGGTGAACCTTCTTTGATCACCACGGTTTACGGCGTGGGCTATAAAGTGAGCGAACCGGAGAAGTAGCCTAGAGCGCCTACGGCGCGATGTTTTTCGCCTTGCAAAGATTCACCGAGTCGGCGATTTTCACGCAACGAAAAGGAAACGCAACGGAGGAGTTGGCAAGGAAAGCAATGACACAGGAGAACGACCGAGCTTTACTGACCTTGAGCGGCCTCTCAAACTCCGCGACCTATGAAAAGGTTCGGCGCTGGTATCTTGCTCGATTGCGAAAATCCGCATTGGGGGCCTCGGCGGATCACAATCTAACACCAGCGCGATTGATTGCTATCGATCGCGACTATGTTGAGAAGATGATTCTGGAACAGCCTTCGACGATGCGCAAAGCAAGGCTGCGAGCTACGACCTATGAGTCGGTAATAAGCAGAATCAGCGGGCAACCTCTTGCAGCCATGCTAAAACACACAGCCAAACAAGTGCTGTTACTATCTCTTTCGCTGCAAATCATTTCGCTTGGCATATTTTTCGTTTTTTCCAGCAACACACTTACCCTGCCACCAGTACTCCTTTCCCTGGCAATCACCGCTATTGGTTTTGGCACCCTTTTCTGGCACACAATGCGAACGTTGGACAGCCAGGAACCGACCATTACCAGTGCATTTAACTCTGCAACACTAAAAGACAAAGACGACGTTAAATGGTGCGGAACGCGTGAGATCGACGTACTTGCCGCAATGGCTCATGAGTTGAGTCATCAGGCAACAGAAGCGCAAACCAGAGAAGAAGCAATCGCAGATCACGCGCTGGATCTTATTTTCGCATTGGACAGAAAAGGTCGCATCGTCAGCGTGAGCCCTTCCAGCAAGCGTATTCTCGGATACGTTCCTTCTCATCTGGAAGGTAAACACATCTCTCTGGTGGTCTCACCGGAAGATACTCGACGACTGGAAGAGCTAACAGCTCAGAAAGAAAAGAGCAACGAAACATCAATCGAAGTGATGGCTCACAAAGAGGATGGATCAACAGTTTACCTGTCGTGGTTTATGGAGTGGTCGAATACGGAACATGTGATGTTTTGTTCGGCGCGCGATATCACCCTGGAGAAGGAGAAGGAGCGAATATTACGACAGAGCGAAGCAAACATGCGCGCTCTAATCGACAACATGCCCATCGGGCTAGTGACGCTCGATCGAGACGGATGCATTGACGCGACGAACCCGCGAACGCGAGAACTCTTCGGTTATGAAGAGAACGAGCTCGCCGGCGGGCATCCACAAGTGTTGTTCGGCGAAAAGGAAGTTTCGCGCGAACAATATGTGGATCAATTGGCGCATGACAGCTTCGGAAAGATACACGAAATGCGAGTTCGCAAAAAAAATGGCGAAGCTATATACATAGAAACCAGTTGTACTACAATCCGCACTTCAGCGGGAGAACGGCTTTTGGTGACCATTGTAGATGTTTCAGACCGGCAAGAATTAGAGAAACTAAAGCGGCGTTTTGTCGCGCTGGTAAGTCATGAGTTGCGCACCCCTCTTACTTCGATACAACTCTTTCTTGAACTGTTGGTCGAAGGCGCGCTTGGTCCAATTTCCGAAAAAATCACCAAGCGCTCAATGGGAGTGATCGATCACGTTAAGCGACTGCTAACACTGGTCGAAGATCTTCTCAGCGTTGAGAATATGGCTTCGGGTCAGTTTACGATGAAGTTTGATCAACTATCAATAGATGCAGTGATTCAAAAATCTCTCGGTGGAGTGGACGAGCTGGCAAAACAAGCAGGGGTCACTATAGAAATTGAAGCGAGCAATATCGCACTGGTGGCTGACGAAGACCGCGTAGTTCAAGCATTGATTAATTTGGTTTCAAACGCAATTAAATTTTCCCGCCGTGGAAGCACGATCAAAATTGCAGCACAACAAGAGAGCGAGTTCGCGGTGATCAAAGTAATCGACGAAGGTGCCGGGATTGCACCGGTGGTGGCAGCCGGGCTGTTTCAACCATTTCGGCAGGGGCCTGATGAAAAGGCACGCAAAGCAAAACGAGGCACGGGACTCGGTCTTTACATATGCAAAGTGATCGTCGAGCAACACGGCGGTTCAGTGGGACTAGACAGTGAAGAGGGCAAAGGTTCGGCATTCTGGCTGCGCCTCCCTCTTGCCGGGCCGGACCCGCATCTAGTCTCGCATTAGGCCGTGCCCGAATTTACTAAAGTCTGCCATCCATACACGGTTCGCCTCAAGGTTGAGCGCTGGCCAAACTTTTCCCCTTGAACTGAAAACCGTCAACGAGTGGATACTGACTACCGTTAGTGACTACAATTGCTCCTGGCAAATACTGGGGATTGGCGTGGGATTTGCTCTTCTCTCAATTCCCGCATGCAGGCTAGTTGCGCGAAAACTTGGACAAACCGCCATATTGTTCCTACCGTATAGGCGTGACTCTTCTCCACGCATTGAAGTCTCCATAATCGCGCTGGGCTGTGTCAAAGAAGCTGTGACTCTAACCTTTCGATTACCCGGAGTTTATTCATTCGTATATCGAGCAATGTTCTCCTTACGTGGCTCATCGACTGGCACGTATCGCTTCAAAACATGTTTGCGAAGTCGCGAGTCTCAATTCCGGGGCGAGTATTTGCACCAGTTAATTGTTGAAAGAGGGCAAATTTAGTTTCCCCGTGCCTGGCTTGGCTCCTTTTGAGCGCAGATACTCCACAATCTCTTTGTGATTTTTCTTGATTGCATAATCAATTGGAGAGAATCCATAATCGTCCATTTCAGAGAGCCTGGCATTATGCTCCACTAAGAGCTTCACAATATTGAAGCTGCCTTCTCTCGCAGCAATATGGAGTGGTGTATCGCTGAAATCCTGCGGACCAATACACCCGTTAATTCCAGAGCCCCTTCCCAATCTGCGTTTGTTGATATCGATAGCTCTTTCCACGAGCAACTGCGCGAGTTTCTCGTCTTTGTTATCGCAAGCTATGTGCAGCACGTTTTGATCGTTGTCTAACGGCATGTTTACGTTGGCAGCGTGATGATCCAACAGGTAAGTCACGATGATTAGGTCACTATGGTACTTGCATATGGTAGAGAAGGGATCGTTGCTGCCGTAGATCGTTGGCGACGAGTGTACTTTCGCTCCGTGTGCAACGAGCAATTTCACACAGGGAAGACTCTGAGCTAAAACGGCATAGTACAAAGCGGTTGATCCTACTGGAAATTCACTGTCCGCAGGTACGCGTATCGCCAGTAGATAGTCTACGGTTTCTGCCTGGTTGTTCGCCGCAGCACAATGAAGATACGGCAGTATCACGTGGTGACCTTTTTCCTGAAGTTCTGGAGACCTGTTTGATAAGTTCAAAGTAGTCTTTTTGAGTATATCTAGACGCCCCAATCCGCAAGCGGAGACGGGATCAATTGCAACCCCTTTTGAGACAAGAGACTTCGCTGTTTCCAATTGACGATTCATAAGAGCTACTGCCAGTGGTGTCAGTCCGTCGCCATCCGCTAAATCAGCTTTGGCTCCCTTCCTTAGCAGTAATTCAGCGATCTCTGTCCTCCCGTTTCGGGCTGCTAAATGAAGGAGGCTTGTACTGCCTGCTTGCAGCTTCGCCCCATGCCGAAGCAGCGATTCGAGAGCTTCTGTTTTGCCCCGCACAATCGATAACTCGGCAGCATTCAGTCTCTCAAAGGACTTTCGATCCGTGTCTTGCGTATTAAGCAATTTCGGATCTTTCTTGAGAATCTCCTCCATGACTTTACAGTCGCCTCGTTCCACGGCCGATATGAATTTCTCTTGTTGTATTCGAATATTCTCCTTCGCGCTCAATGGCAACGAGACAAGTAACAATGCTAGTACTGCCAGCTGTTGGGAGGGGTAGGAGTTTTTGTATCGCATACACACCCGGGTCGCTATGTCGACTTCATTACATGCCCCGACTAGTGGTGCCAGGTACTGAGAATTTCGTTCCTCACGGACCGATTTTTTTTCTAGCGGGAATTGGCTCCTAGTTGCGAAATGACTCTTTGCCTTTGCTAATGATTGCAATTGCTGCAGCAGTCTTGAATAACTTCTTTGCCAGCAGTCTTTCTTCATCGTTCGATGAATTCTTGAGCTGTGAAAGGCTCTTGATACTTGTGAGCGCAGAAGGCAAGGAGAACTCTGCGGTGAGGGCGCGCATATTCCCTATTTTTGTTTCTTGCGCATTTCGGTAGCCAATTTTGCTTGAGTTAAGATGAGCGAAGGAGTGACTGTTGTCCGATGTGAGCATTAACTGTCTGCCTACAGGCAATGCATAGGTACTTCCGGCGTGAGTCAAAGACACGGCACCAGTGCTTTCATCATGCAAATTGAATATCGTCAGTGAACCGCTCTCCTGCACGATCATGACAGCAGAACCAGCTGCAATATTGACCGTGCCCATTGGGGTGTTCACAGACAGATCGTGATTGGGTGCGAATATACTATTGCCGGCCGGCAATGTAATAATCGGCGCCAACTTGTCGTTGCTGTTGACGTTTGTTGAATTGTAAGCCAAACGTCCCACAAGGAGATTGGTGAAGTAGTTTGCCGGCTGATAGAGTTCAGGCGGATTATCATTGCCCCCGCCGGGCACCGGGGTGACGTCTGTTGGAGCTATTGAATTACCAAGGCTGCCCACGCTCTGCCTAATTGAGGTATTTAGCAGCGCCAGATTTTTTGTCGCGTCTGCAATGAGTATCGATAGAAACGATGGTGCTAAAGGCAGGCTGGCAGTGGTGGCCGTATTGGCTGGAGGTGTGGATACGTGCGGTGCCCGCGTCACGGTACCGTAAATTGGAAATGGTTCCCCGAACAACTTATTGTGTATGCTGGTCAAGTTGTAAATGCTGTATGTGCCCGAGTTGCTGCTTGTGGTACCATCGGCCTTCCACAGCCCGAAGAATGGCTCTTCCGGTGTGCCTGCATGAAGACTACCTCCATTGGCATGGGAGAATTTAGTGGCGCTGATGGTGAGTATGTTGTTCGTCGTGTCAACTCCTGTGATGTTCTGTATTTCTTGCAGGGTCAGGTTGCCTGGATCGAGCATTACGCTCAATGGATTTAGCTTGACAAACGCGGTAGCGTCGCTGACATTGACCGTGGTTGCGCCCGCTGTTACCGCCTGAGTGAGAGTCACCAGCTGATTATTAGGATTCGCCCCGTCTACACCTTTCCACGGCTCGTTGTAACTATCAAAGTAAGCGTTGATAGAGGTCGAACTTTGATTGGCACTTGTGTAGTTGGCCGACCAACTTTGCATGGCCGGGTAGTACCAGTTTGCCCACTCTACACTTTGTTGAGGCAGATCAGAGCCTACGTAGGGCTCAAACTGGTTCTTCGGAAATGGAGTTGCCCAACCGGTTTCGCCGACAAGGATGTTGGGGATACTAGTTACCACGTATTGCTTGAAGTTGTTAACACTGGTGTTGAGGCTGTTAGTCATGAAGGTGTCAACGAGACTATTGAACTGCTGTCTCGAATGTGGTCCCGGTTGAAGCAACGTGGCAATGACGCCACCGGCGCTCTGATCAAAGAAGGGATAGAAATTGCCATAGATATGATCTTCAACGTCTTGCACAAGAGTGACCATCTCTGTACTCGTCTTCACTAGATTGAGCACGCCGGCTTCTTGTCTGGTAGTTACAGGCAAGTTCGCTTTGGTGAAGTTGCCGCCTGCAGGATTCGACGTTCCATCACGACCAGTCTTCGTGAGGTCTATGAGCGTTGTTAGAGTTGTAATCGACGGACCAGGCGTAGCATTGCCAACGATATCTTCATTACCTACAACAATGTCGTATACGTTTCCCTGCTTGGAAGCACCATAGAGAGATAAGCCGATATCACTGACAGCAACGGCATAATCCGCCGGGGCGATTGTTCCATCGGTTTGAATCTTGGCAAAAACGCCGGCTGAAACTTGAAGTCCGACTTGTTTTGCGGCCTGAATCACAAAGCCAGACGAGTTTTGTTGTGTGTAAGTAGAGACCATTCTGAATTGCTGCGATGCAGCAATTGGCGCTAGCATAGACAACACCGACCAGTACGGGTAGCTAGTGTAGGCGGGATATACAAGAGTTCCAGCGACTGCGTCACCTACATACGGCTGGAAAGCAACGCCTTGCATTCCGCCTGACGGATTTTGTACAAAAAAGACTGAGTCGGTACCGTTAAGGCCAACAGTAACATCTGAAGCCTGTGTGACAATCAGCGAAATCTTAGCGTTTAGCGCAAGAGATGCCGAGCCCGATGAGGGTCCTATCACTACATTTTGTGTGCCACCTGATCGCATCGTGATCACGCCTGCGGTTCGCAAAGCTGCCTGAGTATCTATTTGAAGGGTGAGGGGATCGTTGGTGTAACCTGAACTTACAGCTATCGTTCCGTCGGCTTGCGATGCTATGCCTGAATTGTTGGCGAGATTCAAGTTGGGCGTGTTCACGCTAATTATGGTCGGAGTCAAATCAGACAGCGCTGGCACGGCTGGATGACTTACCGTTATCAACGAGCCGGAAGTAATGTTGATAGTGCCACCAGTTCCCTGAGCGTCCAGTATTACAAGCCCTTGCGCGCCAGTAGTTATCGAAAGACTAGAATTGATGTTGAGTTGATTTGTGTCGGCAGCGGCGAACTCGATGACGCTCAAAGATGGTACGCTGAACGTTCCGGACCCTGTCACGGCCAGGTTTCCCGTGCTCAGAATATTGATGAATGAATTGGAAAAATTGGCTGTCGAGGTACCAGCGGTGATTGTGCCGTTATTAGTGAGACTGTTTGTTGTGATGTTAATGCTTGTTGGGCAGAGATTACAGCCTGAGATTTCAGAACTGATTGTCAGCCCTTCGGCCAGGGATACTGCAGCACCCGTTATGTTGATGGATGGATACCGCAGAGTGTTAGGTACGGCTGTCGGTGGAACGGGGCCGGGAGGATAGATCGGGTTTGGAGGATTTGATCCTGGCCATTGAGTCCAAGGGCTGTATGCGTTGGGATTTTGAGACAAACTCATGTTACCGCCAACGGTGACATTGCCTGTGGTGGCGATCGTCACGGCCTGCGTGCCGCTGATGGCACCAAGGGTGATGCTCCCTGACTGTAGCCCGGTGAAATTTGGAACGAATGTGCCGCCATTTTGTGTCGGAGGAAGAAAGTAATAATCAGCGCCTACCGATCCGGCGCCTGGATAAATCACCACACTGGCTGCAGATTGCATTATTCGTTCGGACTGATAATGGTACTTGGTCAGCGGAGTGGTCAAAGTAATCTGGTTTCCACTGACAGTTAGCACAGTGACAGTTTCTGCATTAGGTCCTTGCGGGTCTAGATAGAGTACGGTACCTGCAGCGATTGGCGGAGGTGTGACAGCCGTGGGCGGCTGAACTGTGGGATTGGGGGGATTTGCTGCCGGGGGCGCAGGAGACGGTGCTGGAGTCACGCTCAAGTCAAACGCTTTCAACCCCGGTTGGAGAAAGGCGTCACCTATTGTGGAATAAAGAGGATACAGGCCTGAGACGATTGTCGCAGCGGGAAAGCCACCGCCCCCGGTCCAATTGACTGTTGGCTGGGATTGAGTGGATTGAGCCAACAACACCGAGGCTGATGCTATCGTGACCGTTCCGTTATAAATCGTCGGGTTAACATAGTTTCCTGTTGTATCGATGGCTCCGGTTGTGATGCTTCCCGTTCCCACAATCATGACATTGCCGTTGATACCCGTATAATCGCCAGCGGCAGTTAGATATTGACTCTGCGGCGACTGGAACCACTCGCCGGTAGTGATATTGCCGATGGTGATATCACCGTTGTTAGTCGATCCACCGAATGCAACGAGAGTTACATCGCCAGACTGGGAACTCGTAGGTGCTGCGTAGTTGGCACCACCCGTCTGATTTGGTGTCACTCCGGCCTGCGTTTTAATGCTCACCCCGGAGAGCTGGATGTTTCCCCCTGTAGTACTCGCGCCAGTAATGGTCAACGTATTGCTGGTATCGCCGGGGGGAGTGGCTGTGGCGCTACTACCGTCAGTTGGTGCGACCGTAAAGGCTGCTCCCGCAACCAGGATGACTGCGCCCGCGCTTCCCTGCCCCTGCCATGTGTTGCCGCCGAGCGAATTGGTGTTTGTGCTAACATCAATTTTCGTAATGCCATTGCCGATGATGTTTCCATTGGCTACGATTGCCAGAGCTACCGGTCCGGGAGCAACGAACTGCTCCGGTCGTAAGTCGAGATCTGTGGTTAGGCTGATGTCTCCCGATGAGTTGTAGAACGTAGGATCACCAGTGAGATTCAGTTGTCCTAATACCAAGTTTGGTGTATCGGCTAATACATGCGCGCCACCGGCAGACACACTAAGTGGACCGACGAGCTCCTTTATAGACACGTCCACCATTCCGTTCGGATTTATGAGATTGATCGCGGCCGCCCGAATGTCGCCACCAATGAGTTTCAAGGCAACTTTTTCCGATTCTGCTCGGGTGTTAATCGAAAGCGTGCCCAAGAGAGACTGAATGTTCCCGTTAATGTTGTTTACCAACAGGTCGTGTGCAACAGTTGTAGATATGCTGATGTTTCCGGTTGCTGCAGCGATTGTGCCGGCATTATTCAATACACCGGAGGCTACAGTTGCAGCCAGATTCTGAACCGCAGTCATGGCACCGATGTTTGTTATGGTATTGCCGGCGGTTAAGTTGAGATTGGCAGCGGATGATATTGTGCCTGCATTCACAATATTATTTGTCGCTGAAAGTGAAAGGTTCAGGTTTGAAACGACGTTGGCTATGCCGACTAGATTTACACCCGAAAGTACGCTGGTAATCAGGGCACCGTGGTTGTTAAATATGTTCGTCGCTGAGATATTCGCCGTCGTTACTGCCGCATTGGTGGAAATAGTGTATATGGATCCGGAATTGTTGATGTTGCCCAACAGTGCCAGATTCGGATTCGAGCCAAAATCAATAATCGCGCTTGCCCCGGAAGCAACAGTCAGCCCCGAGGCCCCCTTCAAAGATTCCGAAGGTATGACTTGATTTTGCGAAGAAACAAGCACTTCCGGTAATGGAGCCGGTGCATTATTACTTCCACCTACATTCTCCGAACGAACCGGCGCCTGGCTGGCGATCAAACAGGCCATTAGAGTGAGGCAAGTTGCCTGAAGTAGTTTCAATTGAACAATCCTCAATCACCGTCGAAAAAGCTTCAAGATGCGGGGCCTCTGGAACAATTGTCCAGAGAACCTTCTATTTCCATGCCCGAAATAGTGGTCGAACTCTCGCTTGACTACCGCGCCTGCAATTTTGGTAGGGCGGATCTCTCGAAGTGACGGTTTGGACTAGATTCTCGCTGAGTGGTTGTTACTGATAGGCTGGTCTCACCGTGTGTGTCCCCGATGGCGAGTTTATCAATTCATCGGAGGTCTTTACCCAAACCTCCGATGACAGAAAGCCCCTATTTCTTTGAACTCCACTTTAATCGTGCAGGCCACCAGCTATTGTGCGACACGCTTTATCGTTCTATCTTTATGCGATGTTCAAAATATGGCAGTCACACTTACCGGAATTCGCCCGCTCGCAGACGGATGAATTGACTGGTGAGTGCAGGTCGACCGTGACACAAACAATTAGATAGATACAACTATAGGGCGGGTATAAGTACAGCCGTATCGAAGTGGGGATCGCAAAGAGAAAGTTAGTACATTGGAGAGCGAATCTTGATCTTCTTTCCGTTTTTCTTCGCCCGCCACAAGCTGAGTCTTATCGCCGAGTTCTGCAACAAAAACGAGAGAGCGCGCGATCCAAAACGCGATCATGATTGATCCCCCAATTGCCCAATAATATGCTCTTGCGCGGCTTCAGTCGAAGTGGTGTTCTTGGCATTATTGGCAGACATCAACAGCGAATAAATCACCGGTAGAACGAGCAACGTCAAAAAAGTAGATGTTATTAGCCCGCCAATTACGACCGTTGCCAGCGGCTTCTGTATTTCAGCACCGGCACCGTGAGACGCAGCCATTGGCAAAAAGCCCAGGGTTGCGACAAGAGCAGTCATCAATACCGGCCTCAATCGAGTAAGCGCCGCAGTCTCTATTGCATTCAAGACAGGCATTCGCTTGGTGTGTTCCGTTATCGATGAGATCAATACTATTCCATTCAGCACTGCTACGCCAAACAAAGCGATAAAGCCTATGGTAGCGGGAACGCTCAAATACATTCCACGAGACCACAAAGCAAGCACTCCACCAATCAAGGCAAAAGGAACATTTAGAAGAACCAGCCCCGCAAGCATTGCAGAACCGAAGGTCGCCGTAAGTAACAGAAAAATTGCTAAAATCGAAGCCGGCACAACAAATGTGAGCCGTTCCATTGCCCTTTGCTGATTTTCGAATTGTCCTCCCCACTTTATGAAATACCCCGAGGGCAGTTTCACTGTTTTCTGAATCTGCTGCTGAGCTGCCATTACGAAAGTGCCGATGTCTCGATCTTTAACGTTGCACTGCACGATAATACGTCGCTGTCCTAATTCTCGGCTCAAGACCTCCATTCCTGCCGTACTGCCAATCTCAGCTACCTGCGAAATTGGGATATGGCGACCGTCGCCCGCTCTTAGCAAAAGTCTGCTTAGGGTCCGAGCATCTTGTTCAGTCTCCACAGGGAACCGAACGCGAATGTTGAAACGTCGTCGACCTTGAACCACTTCTGAAACCGGCTTGCCTATGACGGCCGTCTGCAGAACGTTTTGTATTTGTTCAACTTCGACGCCGTATCGGGCAAGTTTTTGGCGATCTGGTGTGATGACTATTTGTCCTGCACCAAATAATTGCTCCGTTTGCAGATCAGCTACACCTGGCACATTAGAAAGCGCCGATTGTACAGCCGTAGCAGTCTTCTGCAAGACGCCAACGTCGTCTCCAAAAATTTTCACCGCCACCTGTGCTTTGACTCCAGAGACCAGTTCGTCGACACGCATCGCGATCGGTTGGGTAAAATTGAAACTGCTGCCAGGAATTGTATTGGTAAGTCGCGCTCGCAATTCGTCAGACAGTTGAGCCTTTGTAAGCCCTCTTCTCCACTGCTGCTTCGGCTTTAGCATGACGAATACATCTGCCTGGTAGACTCCCATCGGATCTGTCGCAAGATCAGGCCTCCCTATGCGGGATTCTGATTCGATAACCTCTGGACTTTTACCGATACAGCGCTCAACAATGCCACAAAGACGAATGGACTCTGTCAGGCATATACTAGTTGGCATGCGCACTTGCACGACAAGATCACCTTCATCTAATTGCGGAACGAATTCGGTTCCAATTGAACCGAGGCTAGCTACCGTCGCTACAAATAAAACGCCGTTGGTAAGCAATACCGGTAGTGGATTTTTCAGACACCAGCGCAGAACCGGTAGGTATGGTTTTTCGACGATTTTTGTGATGATGTTTTCACGTTCGTGCAACCCCTTACGGAACATAAGAGTGGCAACAGCAGGAATTAGTAACAGAGCGGTGGCCAGCGAACCCAAGAGACCAAAGCAAACTGCGAAGACCATCGGCGAAAACATCTTATATTCCATGCCCTGCAGACTTAGAATGGGCAAATACACTATTGCGATGATCAAGATTCCAAAGAGAATTGGTCTGGCCATTTGCCGAACAGAGTCTTGAATGATTTCGAAATTGGTAAGCCCGGCATCGCGCTCATGAGAAAGTCGGCGAACAATATTCTCCATCATTACAATAGAGCCATCAACAATCATCCCGAAATCGATTGCTCCAAGGCTCATGATATTGGCTGAGATTCCCAGCCATCTCATGCCGAGAAATGAAAACATAAGAGAAACTGGAATCACCATTGCAACCAGAAGAGCTGCTCGAATATTACCGAGCATGAGCAACAATACGGCTATTACCAACATTCCTCCCTCAAGGAGATTGGTTCGTACGGTATCTATTGTTTGTTCTACGAGTGCTGTTTGATCGTAGAAAGGGACAATTGATACACCACCGGGCAGAGTCAGTTGAATAGAATCAATTTCTCGCTTTACCCGCTGAATAACATCGCGGCTATTTTCGCCCTTGAGCATCATGACGATTCCTGTTACGACCTCGCCTCGCCCGTCCTTAGTGACGGCACCCTGCCGCAGCGGGCTGCTTATCTCAACACTGGCGACGTTCTTGACGATTAACGGTACACCGTTTTCCAGCTTTACCATTGTATTTTCAATGTCTTGAACCGTTTGTAGACGAGCAACGCCTCGAACCAGAAATTGTTCGGCGCCGTGGTCGACTATTCCAGCACCAAAATTATTGTTGTTGCGCTCAAGACAATTACTCAGGTCAGCCAACGTTATGTTGTACTGCAAAAGTTTTTCAGGATACGCTGTCACCATATACTCAAGCGAGTGTCCGCCCCACGCGTTTACATCCGCAACTCCAGGAACTGACCTGAGCCGATACTTCACTTCCCAATCATTAATTGTTTTCAGTTCCCTGCTGTCTAAACCGTTTCCCTGCAGAATGTATTGATAGATCTCTCCCATCGCGGTTGATACCGGACCTAGCTCGGGATTTATGTCCTTGGGCAACCGCGAACGAGCGGCTTGCAATCGTTCCGAAACGAGCTGACGGGCGAAATAGGTGCCAGTCTCATCCCCGAAAACCACTGTAACCACAGATAAGCCATATTTTGAAATCGACCTGATCTGAACGACATCAGGCAAACCGTTCAACGTCGATTCAAGAGGAATCGTAATAAGCTGCTCCGTTTCTTCAGGGCCCATGCCTGGCGCTTCTGAGAATATTTGTACCTGGTTGTTAACAAGATCCGGAAATGCGTCGATCGGTAGCTGCCGGAATGCGGTTACTCCCCCAATTATCACAACACCAAATAGCACAAAGGTGACTGCTCGAAATCGTAGAATATTGGCGAAGAGATTCTCCATTAAGGGCTCTCCACTTTGTTTGAATGATTTGCAAGCAGTTCTCTAACGTAATAGCTGCCTTTGGTCACCACATGTTGACCGGACTTCAGTCCAGAAACAAAATAGCCATCTTCAAATCGGCGTCCCAATTGAACGGGCACGCATCGATAGGTTCCGTTTGTTGACGAAACGAACACTACGTTCTGCCCGTTCATGCATTGAATCGCCGCAGCCGGCACAAAAGGCTCTTTGCCGTCAATCTTGCGACTAATTTCAACACGACCAAACATGCCGGGCTTGAGGCGAAGCTTTGCGTTTTCCATAATTGCGCGCGCAACAAACGTCCGGCCATCTTGGGCTATGGGCTTGATGTAATCAATTTTTCCTGTGAATTGTCGTTGAGGTACACTGTCGGTCCTGAATTTTACTGCGGCGCCCTCCCTTACGACGGAAAGATCGCGATCAAAAATCGTGATATCCAGCCAGACCTTGCTCAAGTCTGCTACCACATAAAGCGGTTCACTGGAGTTGATCACATCGCCGATCGTTATGTTTTTCTTGACGATAAATCCGCCACGTGGACTAACTATGGGTGAGAATCGAATTGGTTCGTCGTCGCGAATATCCTCAACGTTCACACCGTACGCCGCAAGGAGCGCCTTAGCTTCTGCTTTTTGATGCGATTTTTCATGTATAGCGGTTTGTAGATTAGCCTCTTCCAGAGCCCATTGCGTCTGCGCTGCAAGGCAGTCTTTTTCTGCTGCTATTCGCTCGCCAAACAATTTCTCTAGACGCGTCTTATTTGCAAGTGCTAGTTTCAGCCTAGCCTGCGCCTGCGTAATTTCCAGCTCCTTTCTGTGCGTTTCATGGATGTAATTAGCCGAGATGCGCAGGACCTCCAGGTTTTCGACCGTTGCTAGTGGCTGTTTCGTCTCAACATAGTCGCCCAGTGAAACCAAATCGGCTGCGAGTTTGCCACCGACTAAGGAGTTCACGTGAAACACCCTGTTCTCATCAGCCTTAACTTCACCGGTTGTATCTATTTGATCGCAACCTGAACGTAGCTCCACAAGACACTCCTCAACCTGCGAAGCCTCCCTCATCTCGTCGGACATTTTTATAGCGGAAACCGTCTGCGGTTTACCGTTCAAGTCGGAATTACCGTGGATAGAAAGCTGACTTCCGCATCCCGTGGTGAAAATGCAAAGTGATATAGCTGCAATGATTGGGTTTAGTTTCATTTTTAAACACAAAAAAAGAGAGCCAGAACTTCGTAATCCGAACCCCAAATGAGTTCAGGCTACGAAGGTCTGGCTCTCAGAATCTTTGACGTATTCTGCCTGCGGACCGGATGCATTAGCGCATCAGTGTGTCGAATTCCGCAAGACCGCTTTTGGCGGCAGGGCTACTCCCCTAAGTAATTTATCTTATAGCAGATATCCAAAAGTTCCGCAAGTTTCCACAATGCATCAATGCATTTCATTAGAGCGCTCTCACTCGTATTGGCTTGAGACTGGTTGAGAACCTGGCAACCAACCTTTAATGGCGTTCGGTCCCTCAAGCATGGGCACGCAATACTGATCGCCCACGAAAAATGCACTCTTCATCGTAAATGCTCCGGCTACTTTGATGGTCCTATTAATGTGCGTTCCGGTGAACCGAGCCCATTGCGCCTGGTGTAGCCTTGGCGCAATACAGTCGGTTACTGAGCCGTGCAACCGTGCGTGCGCATGTACTCAAGAACGGAAGAGCTCAGTCCTTCATGTATTCACTGGCAATCATTTCAAGCTGATAGGGAGTTTCATTCGCCACTGAGAAAACCGTGGTGGCATTCTCGGGATGATCAACGAGATGGCCTCGGGCGTCCACATGAAGCTTGAACAGGTCATATAGATTTGGCTTGCTCATCTCTACCATCGCTTTCAGCGCCAACTGAATCCCTTCAAGGTTGCTGTGGACATTGTTGCTCCAATCAGGCTCATTAGACAATGCGATATCGGTCCAAATGGCCTCGCGCTTTTGCAAATCGAAGACAACAGGAATCGCTAATCTTGTATTTGCACTGATGTCAAATTTGTTTTGTACCGTTCGCGGTTCATAAATTTCGCCAGATTGCGCCTTTTTCCGAGACATCCAACCGGCGAAGCATTCGGGTAAATCGCAATAGGGCTGTCCCGAAAAACTCGTAAGTACCATTACGATATACCGAACCGGCACTGCCAAACATTTCTCAATCGATACATCAATAAACTCGCTGGCTCCTTCAGGTGCATCGACGATATCACCACTGTGACAGCCGCCAAATTCCTGTAAATTGTAATAGGTAATGGCACTTTCAAAATAGAATTTCGTGTTGAAGGAAGCAGCAGAAAGGTCGATATCAACACGAGATGTCGCCTGATTTCTCCACCACACGAAGAATCGCAAGGTATCGGCATCAGACATTGGCACCCGGCTACCGCGTGAGATTGTGCGAAGAGCCTTCGATGCCGAGCGCTGAGAAAACGGAACTGTAAAATTCATCAATGATGAATCAAGAAAGCATGGTCCCAGAGGTGCGAGCTTGGCAAAGCGATTTTTCAAAACAGTTTCACAAATGTCGAACAGCTTCGCGCAGATCGCTAGAGAAATTTCGTCGAGAAGGTTCGCTACAGCCTTCGCTTTGCCGACATTGCCCTTGGGAAAGAATACACGTAGATCCGCAGGCTGATTGCGCGTCTTAAAGTGGTGCCTCACTTGCAACAATACCGGTGTCGAGACACGATCTGCAATTGTTTCAAAAGCCGGGACGATCTCCTGCCCTCGCTCCGGCCACACTCGTAGAACATGATCTAACCTGCGGGCAAAATCGCCCGGACGGGAAGGAAGCAAAGAGAGAACTTCATCGAGATTCATCGCAAGCAGCGCTTTCTCAAGACGACTGTAGAAGGTTCGGGAAGGCAAATTATTGCGCAAGACATCAAATGCAGCGCATACATCGGGATACTTCGCTCGCCCTTCGCAAGGGTGAAGCCGCTCGCCAAGACGTATCCAGCGAGTTTTCCAGCGCAGCATGTCTTCGATCAAATTCTTCTGTCTCTGCAACAGTAAAAGAAGCATTCGACGCTCAGCACGCGAATATTTCTTGAAGCGCGTCGGCTCTGCCAGCGAAACATCACCGTTACTCATAGCCACAGCTACGCGTAAAACATCGGTGGCAGTGCTACACCAGGAGAATGCTTTATGTGCCACAGTTGGTGCGTGTCTGATCAGCCGAGCCAGAAGAAAAGCTTTGTTCTCACGGTTGGATACTGATTGTGGCAACAACCGCTCCACATCGTTTCCGTAGTGTTCGACAAACCAACCAAGGTCTTCTTTATCTTGCGGCGACAAAGAAGTGTTTGCCGTAGCCAACTGTGTGAACAGCGCCTCAAATTCCTCGACTGAACCGAGATCTATTACTTCAAGGCGGGTGTTCTCTATAAGGGGAGCCCGCTGTTTCTTTTCGGTTTGCGGCAAGACCTGTCCGCTCGTAACATAATGGATAAGTGCATTCAGATACAACTCGGCCCGTTGCATCTCCATAACTTGAGACGGAAAGTTCGGATACATTGGCTTATGATTAAGGTGAGCACCTTTGCCCTTGCTCAAACATCTAAAGAGATCTTCATTCAAAGTTACCAGTTCATCCAGCGTTAGTTGTTTGCAGGCTTCGATTAGCCGGGCTGACATTCCATAGCCGAGCGCCTCGAGGTTTTTCGCTACGCTTGCGACATATCTTTCGTCCAGTATGCGGTCCGCAACAGCAGAAGGATCGACGAGAACTTTCTTGCGTCGGCGGCTAAAGATTTCGTTAGCTAACGATGATTGCCTGGACGAACTCGTGCGCACAGAACGATCCTCGGTTGGTACTCCAGAAAAAAGGTGTCGCGGAAAGCAAGGACTCTAAGTCATTGAAAAGATGAGAAGGAAGAACCCTCATAGCCGCGACACTATTTAATACCACCGTGGCAACGAATTGAAACCGCGATGACAAGTCGTGGTCTTTTATTAGCGGCCAGTAATTGTTTATTCGCCAATGTGCGGGAACATAGAGTAACGGGTGGTTGCTCAGTCGATGAAATTTTGCTCCCCGGAATTCTTCAAACTGCCCGCGACCAGCAGGCACGAGAGTGTGTCAGCGAATTGACACAGCAACTGGATCAGCATCAGCGCTCACATTTAATGTGTTCAGGTATTCCACTGAATCGACCAACGTGAAATCATTCTATCGCCTCGTCATTGTGGTTATCACATCATATTGTCGCGAATTCGATACAGTGTGGCACACACGAGAAATTTTCCCGCTCGGTCGGGTTTGGTTTAACAGAGGAGATTGAAAAAATGAGCGAAGAAAAGTGCACAGTTGTTGTAGAGCTTCCCGTCGCGAAAAAAGCCGGTAGTACCGGGTTTAACCAGGGATCTTCTGCTTCAACTGTTGCTCACGCAACAGATGAGCAACTCGTTGCTGTAGGCAAGAAATTGAACCAGATTCTTGCTGACTTTCAGCCTCCCGAGCCTCAGTCGAAACAAGGCCAGATGATCGCCGATGAAGTTGAGATAGAGATGGGTTTTAAGATGGAAGTTGAAAGCGGAGAAGCCATCAAGCTGATTTTTGCGTCTTTGAAAGGAGACGGAACCATTAAGGCAAGAGTAAAATGGAAACGCTCAAACTGATTTCCACTTTGTGAGATCGTTGGTTGACACTAGCGGTCTTTCTCTGGAAGCGATTAACGCGCGCATAGTTTCTGTCACCAGACAAACAGCCGTTCAGGCTGGCAATGGACATAGACCTTTGATGTTCCAATCCTCAAACGATTGGCCATCAGCAGTATGACGAGAGGTCCGCAGAACGTTTGCCACAGAAAACATCGCAGATCACGACCGACACCACGGGTAATCTCGGATAACCACACATTTCCACTAACACGAACGTGCACTGTTAATCCGCCGATCGTTTACGGGGCATACTATAGGGGCGCCCGAACCAAATCGTGATCTGTCGATATGAGCGCTGCAGGAGTTTTATGCGCTCCGGCAATCAGCTCATGTGCAGCTTTTCTTAGGCTGGCGAGATACTATCTGAGAACTTTTGCAGGAAAATCTGTACTCAAATCGTAGACTCCGCAGAAGTCGGTTCCAAACACCGGCGGTTACCTGCCATTGAGTCGGACGGGAACCCCAAACTCGTACGCAACGGAACGAGACGCACACAGGCGTTAAGGCGCACTCATCCGTGCCACCTGTGCGTCCATTTGTTTGGCGTCACTGAATCTATTCTGTTTGCGATAACAATTCGCCATTTGCGCCATGGAGCCAATCAGTTTATCGCGATCGGCTTTCGAGTTTTTATGATACCGTTCATCGCCGTCATAGGCTTTCTGGTAGATATCCATGCATCTAGAGAGGAGCCTTTCGGCATCATCGGCCAGACCATCATTTACATATACAGGAGCCTGCCGGAGCATGCAATCTGCAAGCTCCGTGCTATTGCGGTCTAAAGTTCGTTCTTTAATTTGAAGTTCCTTGCGATAAGCCCTCAAACCTTTCTCCAACTCACCTTTGGCCACCCAGTAATCTCCAATGGCGCCTAGCACCTGGCCGAGTTTAGGATGGGCTGCGCCTAGCTTTTCGGCATGTCTTTCCGCTTCACCAAAGCTTCGCTCGGCAAGAGCCTCTCTGTTATTGGCGATATTATTCGAGGCGCTAGCGAGATCGGCATCCACTACTGCGATTTCCGGACGAGGTCCCGCGGGCGCAGCAGCTGCAGGTCCGGGCGCGGAAAGCCTGGTTAAAGTTGCCGCAACATTGGCTGGTCCCAATTTAGCCATGGCCTTTTGAGCTAGCGCGGCTGCCGGCGAGGAAGGGAAGAGATTGATGACGTGCTGGTGAAGAGCTTTGGCGTGCTCCGACTCGCCCAAATTTTGATAGCAGAGCGCATCGTAATACAAAGCAGATGAATGGGCTGGATTCAGCCGCATGGCTGTTTCAAACATCTGTGCCGCCTGCTTAAAGCTGCGAGCCTGAAAGAGCTTGCAGCCCATTTCATACGGGTCTCCACCGGAAAGGGGCGAAGCCCCCAGCGGTAATGCCGTTACTAGCGCCAGGCCGGAAGCTAACACCATTGTCTTCGATAGCATTTCCGGTCACGCCTCAGTCAGATGGTTAATAAGCTCTCAATGCGGATTAGTGCGATCACTTCGCTAGACCTCATTTTCGCGCCGGAGCGCTCTGATGCGGCTCCGTGCCTCGTCCACGCTAGCCACGGACGAACGCTAAACTTGCTTTAAATTTATGCGCTCTCTGGCTCCTCCATAGCCTCGGCCTCGCTAGCCACTCATTTTCGCGCCAGAGGCGCTCACTTGCTCTAACTTATTTACCCGGGAATGGCTGACCTATCTCCTCCAAACGCAACACTTCTAGTGCTCGACTTTACTGGCTTGCATCGCCGGGTCTACCGGGACAATTCAGGAAACTTACGACTGATCCGTTTTAAAACATCGTCGTCCCATCGATAGCGGGCCAGTTGAATAAACTTTTTACCACTGTCTGCGATATTTTTTTCGCCCTTAAGGGCTGCAACGCAGAGTTCCACCCCCTTTTCCAATGTCAATTCATCCTTCGCCAACCGAAAGATTTCATCAATCAGAGGGTATGCTCCTTCGTACTGTTTCATCTGTATCTTTGCTGTAGCTAACAATTTGTCCACCTTCAGCAGAAGGTCCTTCGAGGGTCTCGTTCCGCTCGGCAATACAATTGCACGAGCAGAATTTAGAGAAACCATCGCTTCATTCAATTCTCCTAACTCGGTCTGTGCCTGTGCCAGTAAAACATAGCTGTTAAAAGCATTGCCATCGTAATTGGCGCCAGTATTGCGTGCACTGTTGCCCAAAATCGTTATGGCCGCATTACTATTTCGTACGCTATTGGCGGCATCATGAGATCGAAGATAAGCATTCGCCAATAGCTGGTGGATACTGCCGTTACGGAGCATTTTGTCGCCCACTTGTCCCGAGTCATTAAGATCGGAAAGGGCTCGTTGAAGCACGTCAATGGCGTCCTTGTCGCGTTGTTGTTGATAGTAGAACTTTCCCAGCCTGTAGTGAATTTCCAGCAACTCCCACCAGGCGGCTCTGGCCGCCACGGCACGCTCCTGCGCTTCCAGCATCAATTTTTCAGCCCTGACAGGCTGAGTGACTGAGAGCCGCACTCCTTTTTCGCATTGAGCCATGAACGAAGGAAAGAAATTCCAAATTCCCAACTCAAATTCTTTCGACACGGAGTCGCAGAGCAGGGCATCCTCAGTGAAAGTTCCCCGCACACTCATCCAAATAACACCGAGCGAAAGGGCCAGCGCAATGGTCACTATGAGTATCACTAAAACGATACTCTTTTTGCCGCGGGCAGGTGTAGCGGAGCCTGCGCTTGCAGGGTTGTCGGCGCTCTGAATAGCTTTCTGATTCATGACTTCTGCTTGTTTGATCCTTGTTTCAACTCTAAGGCTGATGTGATAAGTTCAAAATTCGAAGATGCCTGGACAAATAGGTCCGTTCCATTTTCATTCAAGATGCCGGGCGGGCGCTAATTTCTCCGCCTCCATCTTTTTCGAAACTCGTTCAACCATTTTCACTTGTGGCATAGTCCACCGAGGCTTCTCGGTAACTTTATCACAACAACGGTGATGTATCAGATTAACCATATACGGTGCTTGCAAGATTCTGCAAGAGTACTCTGTCTGGAGAATCTAGAGTAGACGCACCAGTTTGCTTGTAGCGGAGAAAGCGAACGAGCACAGCAATGACGTCCAAAGTTGAATGCCAGTGGACAAAGACCGGTCTTGCGATCCGTTCGGCTCAGGCTCCCGGCATTCCCAAGGCGAAGGGGCTCTAGCACAATTGTTCTTGCGCAATGCCAATCAACTAACGCCGGTGCCCATCATTCACTGGAATGAAAGACTTTTGGAAGCGACAGCCAACAACTAGTGGTGCACCATGACGACCCGACGCTAGTGACCGGTGGTCCACAGGGTTGCACAAGAATGCTCATCAGGTTGGCTAATGCGCTAAGACTACGAAGATCGCTTATCTTCGCTTCGTGAACTCGTGAACCAGTGGACTATCGGTAGCATGATATTGCTGATAAAATGTCGGTGTGAGTGCTGCATAATTGAAGGGGCGACTTCTATGAGAATGGTAATTCTGGCGCTGACCTTATGGTTGCTACCTTTTTGCGTTATATGTCTCACCTACGTCGCAACACCAGGCTACATCATTCCCTTCCTTAACCATCCGATAGCTCGTTTGCTGATCATCGGTCTGTATATCGTCCACACAGGCGCCTGCATGGGCGCCGCTGGCACAGGTCTGCTTAATTTGCATCGAGCGCTCAAAATCGTGATTACAATATTTGCAGTTTTCACCACGACCACACTACTCCTCGTTCCGATGTTAGGACCGGCTGCCCTAACTATAATGTCTGCGATGGGTCCGGTTTTGGACAATAACGGCGGCAAGTAGGACGACATTGACCGGACTAACAGGAAAGACAAAGGGAATTGGAACCAGGTAACCCATCGCACGGATCTGTACAGTGCTGCTGAGTCTGGTAGCCGGGAATCATCGCAAGGATGAAGCGGCAGCCATTGATGATTACTTAGCCCACCGTGGTTCGAAATCTTTTCACACTTAGCCAAAGTAACAGCACACCAAACAGCAACAGGGCCAAAATCCATTGCCAGAGATCTTCCAGCCCCGCAGCTCGAAGAACTATCCCTCGCTGAATCTGCAAGAAATATGTCAAGGGAATGGTGTACCCCAACCAATTGAGTATCGGCGGCATGGATTCACGCGGAAAGATAAACCCCGAGAGAAGCACCGAGGGAATCAGAACGAAAGAAGCAACGTGCATGGCCTGCGCCTGATTTGTGGACACGGTAGATATTAGAATTCCTATGGATAGTGCGACAAAGACAAAAATGGCTATACACACCTCAAGCAAAAACAGATTGCCCGCAATCGGAACACTGAACACCAGCACCATTGCGCCTAGAAGTAGATTCGTGCCAATAAAGCCGATTATGCCGTAAGGAATTAGTTTTCCTACCATCAGACCCAGCGGTCGAACCGGGGTGACCAGCAACTGTTCCAGCGTTCCAACCTCCCGCTCTTTTACAATCGAATTAACGGTAAGAAACAACGTAATTGTTTGTGCCATGAACCCCACAAGACCTGGAAGAATGAAGTTAGTTGTCCGCACATCAGGATTGAAGAGCATGCGAGTGCGCACATCCACAGGATTTTGCATTGCCGACACATTCAACAGTTCGCGCATGATTTCAATTGATCGGTTTTGCCCGGTGGCAATTGCGGCGTTGCCAACTGCAGTGGCTACGGTGGAGTCGGATCCATCAATTAAGACCTGAATCTGCGCTGGCACATTTTTTTCGATTTTGTTTGAAAAATTCGGGGGGATTATGATGGCTACCCTTGCACTACCGGCCACGATGGCTCTCACGGCCTCCTCCCTCGATGAGGCTCGGCGAACGATGTGAAAGTAGTCGGTACCATTGAGTTCATCAAGAAATATTTGAGATTGCGCTCGATGATCTTCATCAACCACCACGGTGCTTATTTGACGAACATCAAAGCTAACTCCAAATCCATAGATAATCATCTGAACTATTGGAACGCACAATATGATCGCCAGAGTAAACTTATCGTTGAGTACTTCGATCCACTCTTTAATCATCACCGCGCGATAGCCCCAAAAGGTTCTCTCTGCCCAATTTGCAAAGCGAAACTGCTCTGGTTGAGGACGATCAAATTCGGTGAAATTTTCTGATTCGCTGTGCGGGTCGTCGACACTTTCAGAACTCATGATCGAGCCTCTCGCTTGCTGTCTTCGCGTTCGGTAAGCGTCACAAATACATCCTCCAGCGAAGGTTTAATAGGGCGAATATCAGTAATTTGCAAATCGGTGCGATTAATTTCTTCCATCAGGTCGGCAATGGTAACTCTTTCTGGCACCACAATGTGAAGAGTGCGACCAAAGATAGTTACGTCGCGCACATACTCTCTCGATCGAAAGAATTGGAAGCTTTGCATAATTTTCGGGCAGCTCAGTTCAAAGTGTCTAAAATTCGGATCATCGACCACCGGCAATTGGCGCAGTTCATCAATTTTCCCCAGCGCTATCAGCTTACTTTGATATATATAACCGACCGTACTACAGCGCTCGGCCTCGTCCATATAGTGAGTGGTGACAAAGAACGTAATTCCCGAACCGGCAAGAGAGAACAGTAAATCCCAGAGTGCTCTGCGGGCTACAGGATCAATTCCAGCGGTCGGTTCGTCTAGAAACACGATGGGTGGTTGATGCACAATTGCACAAGCCAATGCGAGTCGCTGCTTCCAGCCCCCGGACAGTTCGGCCGCTTTTCTTTGCCGATACTCATTCAGCCCGGTAATCTCAATAACTTGTTCCTTGCGTCTGGCCGCAATGCTACCTTTCAATCCATATAATTCTGCATAAAAATCCAGATTCTGTTTTACAGTGAGCGTACGATACAAACTAAATTGCTGAGACATGTACCCGATGCTCATGCGAATTTGATCGGCACTGGTCCGCACGTCGAATCCATTTACCCGAGCAGTGCCCTCCGTCGGTGCAACGAGACCGCATAACATCTTAATTGTAGTAGTCTTGCCTGAACCGTTCGGTCCGAGGTAGCCAAAGATTTCACCGCGCTCTACCTCAAAACTTAAGTGATCTACAACGGTACGATCGCCATACTTCTTAGTAAGATTTTCCAGTATGACAGCACCGCTCACTTCACCCGCCCTGCTCCCGCCATGGACTGCCCCTGCCCAACCGGCGGTAAGGTCACCTCCGCATTCATGCCACCACGCAACACAAGGTTATTGTTATCAATGCGAATCTTTATCGCAAATACCTGAGCACTTCTCTCTTCCGGAGTCTGCACATTTCTCGGGGTAAACTCGGCTTGAGGTGGAATTTGAACCACCGTTCCCTGAAATTCTCTAGCGGGGTAAGCATCCGCTCGTACCTTCACTTTCTGACCCACCCTGACGCGCGCAAGTTGTCGCTCCGGTATGTACACTCGGGTCCACAAATCATCGAGGCGAGTGAGCGTCGCGAGAGTCTTTCCAACTGCCAGCACTTCCCCGGCATGTAGATCCATCACGCTTACTTCAGCATCTGCCGGCGACACGATTTTACGCTCGACCACCTGCGCTTCAATCTCAGCGAGTTGAGCCTTAGCCTGGTCTAACTCGGCCTCGGCTCGCTGAATTACCTCAGCGCGAGTTCCCTTCTTGAGTAACCGGTGCTGAGCCGAAGCCTGTTCAAACTCTTTTGCAGCAACAGCAATTTCTTCCCGCCGCGGGCCTGACTTCATCGCTGATTCTTGCCTTCGTGCCGCTTCCATGCGCGCTCGTGCCGCAGCAATTTCTTCAGGACGAAACCCTGCTTTCAGTTTACTGTACTGCGCGTCGGCAGCCTGAAACGCTTCTTCCGCTTGGTCATATTGATTCTGCAACTGTTCGGCTTCCCGGCTTGAGACTGCGCCTTGCTGAGCCAGTCCGCGATATCGTTCAAAGTCTTTTTTCAACCAATCGGCGTGCAGGCGGGCTTGCTCCATGTTGTTAAGAGACTGCTCGATTTCTTCCTTCCGACTGCCAGAAACATGAAGCTGAAGCATTGCCTCAGCTTCTTGCCGCTGATCCACCGACTTTTGAATATCTTCATGGCGATAGCCACCCTTCAACATTTCATATCGTGCACGGGCGGCTCCCATTCTGGCTTCTGCCTGTTGAATTTCTTCTGCGCGCGATCCGTTGCGAAGCTCAAGCAGGGTTGCTTCATTTCGCCCGACAACAGCGGCCATCTGCGCACGTTTTGCCTCAAGCTCCGGCAAATCAAATTCAACCAGCACTTCGCCCGTTTTCACATGATCGCCTTCGCCAACATAGACTCGCCGGATACGCCCTCCCACCTTGGAAGCTAGAGGTATCTCACGGGCCTGAATCGTTCCAGTAACTGTGACAGGTCGCTTTGACATGTCATATAGCCACTGATCCGCGGCAAACCAAATTGCCAACGGCAACAGGATTACAAGCAGCAGGATGGTTGGTTGTTTGCGTTTTCCGGGACGGGTGTCTGCCATTTCAGTCAAAGCCAGGAAGATGAAATTCTTTTTTTCTACTTATCAAGCAGCCAAAATTTTTGAACTTTTTGGACTCACTTTACGTAGACACATGTGGAGGAGCAAAGTTGCGTCTCGAAGCAAAAGGAGGTCTGTATGAACAACATATACCCGCCGACCACCGCAAAATCGAACTTGCACGCAAAAAACGACGACATGAGCCTGTTTCGAAAATTGACACTAAATGCGGTGAAGACAACCATTCGCTTATTCAAATTGCCGTTGATAAGAATGAAGACACCGGCAGTCGCCAACGCGCTGTGCATTGCATGCTGCGCCACTGATTACAGCCTACAGTCAACCCAAGCAGAATCTACCGAAGAGGCTGAAGCCGACACCCCCGGGCTCACAGCCTGGAACAGCGCAGGTAACAAATCGGGACCCCAAGACATGTCCGGCCGTAAAGCGCAGAGAGCGGGTCGATTCTCCTATAGCAACAAAATCCGTTTAAGACGAATACGTTTACACAGATTCGGAGGACTGAGTATATGAATTATGCAGTGCGGGAGCGATCGAATGAACTGTATGGCACCGGTAGATCAATCCTTCAAGCATTTGTTCGCAAAGTAGAAAACAATGAAGAACGCTAATAAAGCCAACTTGAACGACTGTTTTTGGCGATAGCCCAATCCGTGGCAATTCTGTTTTCGTTACAGGAAACTGCCCGGATAAACAGTTGTCGCAGGCGAAAAGAAGCATTCGTCGCC
>JAKFUT010000133.1 GCA_021732565.1 Candidatus Obscuribacterales bacterium | reverse complement strand
ATTTTAAGACTTCAAAAAATCGTTTAGAGGCAGATTTGTAATCGTTCAGCGAATATAGCTCCAGCTCACCCAATATGCAGAGAACTTTCAGCTTACAGTTAACCAACTCACTTGATTCCCTGGAAGTGGCGATCAGTCTTAAGGCTTCAAGAAGTCGTTCGCGTCCTGATTTGACATGAATCACAGAAGTTGCCTCCAGCCTGCCAAGGCTACACAACACCTCTGCGCGTTTTTGGTGCGATGTACTCATTCCTTCAGATTCAGCTGTCAATCGTAAGGCTTCAAGAAATCTTTCCCTGGCGGTCAGATAGGTTTGTTCACTGTCACCGAGGGCGAAGACGACATCCACTTGCTGGCTGCGTATGACCTCAGAGGTGCTTGCGGAAATCAGCTGCAATGCCTCAAGAAGTTTCTCCCGACCTGATGTGACGTTATTCAGCTGAATTACTTCGATTCTTGCCAGGCTACGCAGCGCTCTGACCTTGTTGTAATCGACCCAATCCCCCTTCACGCTGTTCATACCATTCAACGCTTCAAGAAGTCGCTTTCGCCCCGATTGCGGGTTTGAAATTGCCTCTACCTCTGCCAAATTAATGAGCGCTATAAAGAAGGATTCATCATTTGTTCGGTGGAGATCTTCCATCAGCTTCAACGATTCAAGAAAATGAAGCCGACTGGACACCTGATCATGCAAGGAAAAGAATTCTAAGTGTGCGAGCTCCATTAGAATTCGTGCAGTGAACCACTGGTCCGCTTTTCCGAGATATTTCTTGAGCCAGCGTCTGGCCAGGTCTACCGCCTGTTCTTCGTTTCCTGAGCCGTGCAAATAAACGATTCGCTCGAAAGTTGTTTGGGCACTGAACGACACTAGAGTATCCACATTCTTTTTCAGCGTTGATGCGATTGTTTTATCTTTATCCTTCAACCCGGATATATGCCGACTAACGCAAAGAAGCGTTCCAAATACTAGCATTATCGTTAAAGAAAGCAGGAACAACCGTGTGGGAGATCTCTGTGATTCGGGCAATGGACAACCCGCCAGCGGTGCCTTTCTCGCCAGAATCAAATCCAGATCATTGTGGAACTGGGAGACGCTGTTGTAGCGTTTAGCGCGATCTTTCGCCAACGCTTTCAACACCACCTGATCAAATCCGGCGGGTAGATTTTCAACAAAGTTACCTGGTGCGCGAACGGTTTCATTGACATGCTTGTACAAAACTCCCATCGGATTGTCCGCGAGATGAGGCGGGTTTCCGACCACCAACTCATACAATATGCATCCCAGAGAGTAAATGTCTGATTGACTATCCGCCTTGTGCCCTTTACTTTGCTCTGGACTCATGTAGTTGACAGTTCCAATTAGCGCACCGGACTGAGTCATCTTCGTCGCGTGTTCATCGGGTAACTTGCAAGTCAGTGCAGCCAATCCAAAGTCGAGAATTTTGACGTGTGCAAAATCTTGGAACATTATGTTCTCAGGTTTAAGATCGCGGTGCACTATAGAATGTACGTGCGCGTACTCAAGTCCTTCACAAATGCAAATTGAGATAGAAACCGCGTCTTCCCAGCTCAATCTTCCTTTGTCCAGAACGTGTCGCAGATTCTCACCATTGAGGTACTCAAAGACGAGGTATGGAACGCCCTCATGTGACACTCCGTACGAATAACACTTCACTATGCGTTCATGTGAAAGCGAACAAAGAATTTTCCCTTCCCGTAGAAAACGAGCACTTGCGTCTTTGCTTAGCCTCAAGCTGCGGTGGATGACCTTGATCGCGACAATACGCCCGAGTTCCTGGTGTTGTGCTTTGAAAACTCGTGCTAATCCACCCTCACCTAGAAATGAAAGAATCCGGTATTGGTCTATAGATTGGCCAATTAGTTCAAATTCTTCCATTGCGGTATTCAAATTGGCGGCGGGTGGCTCAGATTTTGGTTATACCCTGAAGCTTCAAAGCGATCCAACCATCTGAATGATTTTATCGACGCGGACAAGATCGGAGTTTGAGCTAAAATTACTCTCTACATAGAGTGGTGAGGAGGATTTTTCGTGAGTCCACAAAATCATGCGCTGCCCGTGCTTATAGTGGGCGCGGGACCAACCGGGCTAACACTGGCAAGCGAACTGCTGCGTCATGGCGTCCAATGTCGCATTGTTGACAAGCTGGAAGCACCGGGCGACAAATCCAAAGCATTGGCGATTCATGCACGAACTCTTGAAATTCTGGAAAACATGAACGTTGTGGATAAAATGCTGGCGGCCGGCAACCAGGCGGGCGGCTTTAGCATATATAACGGGCAGCACCGGGTCATGCAGATAAGCACTGCAGAACTTGATTCACCCTACCCGTGTATCTTGATGATTCCGCAGCCATCTACTGAAAGAGTATTGACCGAACATCTTGAATCCTTAGGAGGAAAGGTGGAGCGAGGGGTCGAGTTGCTGAATTTTACTCAGGACCAGAACGGACTCACTGTAAAACTCAAGCATCTTGATGTTCAGGAAGAAGTTGTAGTGTCACAATGGTTGGTGGGCTGCGATGGTGCCCACAGTGTTGTTAGAAAGACACTTCAATTGCCTTTCGAAGGCAGTGCCTACGAAGAACGATTTGCACTGGGAGACTTTCATGTCGAATCTTCTTTGCCAGACGATGAAATCTCCACATTCTTCCATGAAGACGGAGCACTGGTATTCTTCCCTATGGGCAATAAACGCTTTCGCATAATGGCAAATATGGAAGAATCCAAAATTGTCGGCGACGAACCAACACTAGACTTCTTACAATCAGTTGCCGATAGTCGCGGCAATGGCAACATCAAATTTTCAGATCCACACTGGTTTGCATGGTTCCGAATTCATCGACGCAGCACACCCGAATATAGGGTAGGACGTGCCTTTGTAGCTGGTGACGCGGCACATATTCATAGCCCTGTCGGCGGGCAAGGAATGAACACCGGTATGCAGGATGTAGTCAACCTGGCATGGAAACTTGCGCTGGTGGTGAAGGGGCATGCAGATGAATCGTTGCTCGACACCTATCAGGGCGAACGTCATCCAGTGGGGCAAGAATTATTGAAAGGTACCGATATCGCAACCAAAGTGGCGGTAATGAGGAATCCGCTCGCGAAGCAGATACGCAACCATATGATTGCATTTCTCAGCCAACAGGAAGTTATAGTCCAACGCCTGCGAAAAGTAGGCACCATGATGGCTGTCAACTACAGAACAAGCCCGATCGTAGGCGAGCACCGTGAGTTGGTAGACATGCAGCTGGCGCCTGGCAAGGACTCCGAAGGACCAACGCTACCCGGTTGGCTCGAATTCGCAAGAGCACCGTTGCCCGGAGATCGTGCACCGGATGTGGTGATGTTCGACCAGAATAACCATCTCGTTCGATTGTTTGAAGCGATCAGGGGAACCTCTCACAGCTTGCTGCTGTTTGACGGAAAGCCGACAGAAGAGGGCTACCGCAATATGGAAAAGATAGCCTCGCGTATCAACGAACAATTCGGCGATCTTATCACCACTCATCTCATCATAGCCGCCGACAAAATTCCGGCATCGCTCAAATTTACCGGTAAGGTTTATCTAGATCCGGATCTCACGGTTCACAGCACCTACGGCGCGAGTTCAGAATCGCTGTATCTTATTCGCCCGGATGGATACATCGGTTTCCGCTCTCAGCCGGCCAGGTTGGCACCGCTGTTGAGTCATCTGTCCAAGCTACTGAAGATGGCACCAGTGCACGCTGGCTAAATCGAACAGACGCACACACCGAATTACAGCGCAATTTTCGACAGCGGGCAACGCCGGAGAATTGGTGGCATGCTCAATTTCTCCGAGTCCGTTTCCACCGGTGAGCAAAGTGAAATATAAACCATCAGCGGCGCAAGACTTGACGACGCCGGGAATGGTATCTTTTGAGAAAGAACATCACCGGCGATATCGTTCAGTCGAAAAGATTCCACAGATGGAGTATTCTCTCGCACATGACGACATCATCCCCGGTATGTCAGCAATCAAATGGCTCAACAGACCGCAAACAGTCATACTGCGCTTTTCTCGTCTCTGATTAACAGTGCCATGGGATCAGTCGCGGGAGGTAGTCTCTCTGTCTGATGCACCAGCGCATGCTTTCCTGGTGCGTCCGGTAAATCTTTCTTTATGCCCGCGGCGGAATCGTACTTAACGAACCTTCAGAACAAAGTAGCGGAAGTAATTCCTCCCAAGTGCGCACAACACACACCTTATGAAGTGCATGAGAGAATTTGCCGATCTCTTTTGCTGTTCCGTCGAACAAATAGAGGTGAGGTACATCGTTCAAGTAGGATAGAACCTCCAGGCGATCATCAATGAAATGACTTGCGGAAATTTCAGTGCAAATACCAGCTTTCTCCTGCCTTGTGCGACAGAATCGCAGAGACTGTTCTTTCACCCCCGTCAATTCATGGAATTGATGATGGCCCAGCCACTTCCGCGTTTTCTTTTCCACTTCTTCACCGCACTTCGACACCAGAAAGGTATTGAATCCTGCACTAACTGCAGCTGCAATGCATTCGAATGAACCTGGAACAGCCAGCGAATTTAAGAAATTGCCCCCGAAGAAGGAGGTATCGGTCTTATCGTTTGTCCTGCTTATAATTACTCCTCCTATGTCAACACCAAGCACGCGTTCTCTTACTTTCATTTTCTTGAACTCCAAATTATTTGCCTCTATCAGCAATGGCCACTCGCCAAACGTCCGTCCTGACTACAACCACTGTAATTCGCCCGCAGCGGAATGAGAACTATAACTACCTGATAAACTATAAGAAATTCTTATAGAAGCTGCTCGTGCTATAGCGCTGATTGCGGTTGGCAGTCCCCTTGTTCGCCGAGGTATTCACGGGTCCTCTACTAGCGTTATTGGTCGATACTCACGCAAGAAAGAGGGGGGTGTAGACCAGGGACCTTCCACTGCAGTTAGTCTAACCCACACCTTTTCGGGGCATAATAGTATCGGCATCGGCAGCGCACAGGGCGAATCTTGCTAATAGGCTCCATAATAGACGAGCAATACCAGATCATTACCCGACTTGGTGAAGGCGGGATGGCCAGTGTATTTAAAGTGCGCGAACTGGGGCTGGAAAGAATCGTAGCTCTGAAGCTCTTACACCCGACCCTCTTAACAGACAAGGAATCGCGCAAGCGATTCCTTCGTGAGGGAAAGATTTTGGCTGCACTGAGCAATCCCCATATTCTTCAGTTTTACAAATTCGGGATTTGGAATGACCACCATTACATCGCAATGGAATATCTGGAGGGTAAAAGCCTGCGTGAAACGCTGGACCAGGAAGAGCTTTCACCGGAAGCATGCATTAAGATTGTCATCCAGATTTGCGACGGAATGACTGCGGCCCATAATGAGAGAATCGTTCATCGAGATCTCAAACCGGGTAACATAATGATCGTTGAGAAATCCGGCGAGCCTGATATTGTTAAGATAGTCGATTTCGGTCTTGCTCGACTCTCAACCAAAACCACTCAGTGCCTGACGCAGACCGGCGCGCTGGTTGGCAGCGTGCACTACATGAGTCCGGAGCAATGTCGCGGGCAGCAAGCGGATTTAAGGTCGGACATCTACTCTCTGGGATGCCTTCTTTTTGAAGCACTGACGGGACGACCACCGTTCATAGCAGAAAATCCGCTCGGGTTGATTCATCTACATTCTCAACAGGTCCCTGAGCCGCCATCTCGATTTACCAGCAAACTACCGCTTGGACTCGATGAAATATTGATGCGATCGCTAGACAAAGAGCCGGATCAAAGATACCAGACAATGCTTGAACTGAAGAAAGATCTTGAACTTGTGCTCCAACAAAGAGGAGCTGAAGTCACTTTGATACATGGTGCGAAAAGATCAAAGTGGTCGCTCAATAGATATCAGCTCGCCGCTTGTGCCCTCTGCTTCCTCATGTCAGGAACCATACTCATTTTGCAGAAAACGAGGTCAGTAGAACCTTACAAATCAGATACGCAGTCGCTGGCGCTGGGAAAATCGTTCCCTCAATTCTTGCAACTGAAAATACTTTACCCTCGATCTGGCGATCGCCTCCATTACATCGAGCAATGGATTGCAAAATACGCCAATGTAAGTAATCCTGATACAGCACAGGCGTACTACTCGCTTGCAGTAGAGCTAGAGAATATCAAGGCCCCTGCCGATAAAGTCAATCAGGCAGTCATTATCGCGGCCAGATTGTATGGTCGTACGATGCAAAACTTTCAACAATACGAAATAATTCCAGAAGCACTTTGCCTTGCTTGCAAGAGTAAGGCTGAGTTAGAGCGTCGAACAGACCCGCAGAAGGCTCGAACAACGATACTCACTGCCATTGACAAATGGAAAGATAAGCTGGATCCAGTACAAAAATGCGATCTGATCCTTGAAATAGCAGGTATCTGTACTGAATCTCATGACCTTAAAGGCGAAGAGAAATGCTATCGGTGGTGTATCGAAGTTGCAAAAAAAGCTCAATCAGCCCTTGAGGGTACGATTCTCATCCGCTACATTCCACTACTGCAAACAGAAAAGAGAAACGCTGAGGCAAACAAATTACTGGATCAATTGGTCTCTTTATCCAAGAAGAACCCTACTCGGTTCGACCTGGCTGTTGCAGCAGCAACACTACTGGTACGCAACGGCGACTATGAAGAATCATGGTCGATGATAGAGCTGGCAAAACTCTCTTGTTTTTCAGAGCGGGATCGACGCATGATTTCTCAACTAACGGCAATTTGTCTACAAGGGCAAAAGAAATATAGCGAAGCTCACGCATACTTTGTGCGCGCAATGAGTTACAGTTCCAAAGACGAAAAATGGGGAGAGTTGGTCGACTTATTGCGGAACGCACGTATGGGTAGACTGGAAGCGCTTGCCGAACCAATATTTCTAAAACAAGTGGAGACAACAAAAGAAAACCCGCTGGAGCTTACATCAAGATTGCACCAACTCGCGGCCAGACTATATGAGGAGGGGGAAATCGAATTGTCTCTTACTCTCTGGGAACGCTGCGTAGAGAATCTCGATTTACTGTCAGGCTCACAATTTGCCACACTTGCAGAGGCAATTCCCATAATGCAAATTGCACTCATAGAAGCTCACCATGATGACGCTGTACAAAAGTTGTCTCGCAAGACTCTAGCTCAAATCGCTGCAATACCTGAATCAAAGCTACGGCCTGGCCCGCTCCTGGATGTCGCCATGGAGCTGATTCGCAATTTGCGAAAATCGGGGCAACCGTTGCGTGTTAAGAACGCCGTGGATGAATTGCTAGTAGAACTCTCTGTCAAACATACCGCTCCTCCATTTCTGATGGTCGAATTGTTACGTACAAAGGCAGAGGCCTGCACAACCCTGAATAGGAAAGAGGAAGCAGAAGCCTGTCTGACCAGGGCGATGTCATTTAAGGATCAGGTGCAGCCGTGTATACGACAGGCACTATAGCAAGAGTATGAGAAGGCGACAGCAAAACTCCAACAATCATCCACACTGGCAAATTCCGAGAAAAAATAATGACGAGAGAATTCAATTATGACGCCATCATTTCATTTGCGGTGTTTGCTGACAAATTGAATTTCACCCGCGCGGCTGAGCAATTGCACATTTCTCAGCCAGCTTTACATATGAAGATACAGGAGCTTACAGCTGCACTGGGTGTGCCGCTTTATCGCAAGAACGGAAGACAACTGGAACTTACAGAACAGGGAAAACGCGTTGCACGATTTGCTCGAGATATTAATTCACGAACGCAATCATTTCTGCACGAACTAGAAACTGGTAACGACAAACAGCAAGTAATACTTGCCGCCGGCGAAGGAGCGTATCTCTACATTCTCGGTGACGCAATTCGCGATTTCCTGAAACAACCAAACATCAAACTGAAATTGCTCACACTCAATCGCGATGAAGTTATCGATGCCATTCAAACAGGCAAAGCACACCTGGGAGTCGCCTCGCTAGAGACCATTCCAGAAGGATTCCAGTCCCAACTATTGACAAAATCGGAACAAGTTCTAGTTATGCCACGCAAACATTCACTGGCAGCAAAGAAAAGAATAAGATTGAATGACCTCGCGGGAATGAAACTGATCGTACCACCTGCCGATCGCCCCCATAGACAGACCCTCGCCGCAGCACTCCAATCGGCAGGCGTTCCCTGGGAAGTTGCGGTAGAAGCAGCTGGATGGGAGCTGATGATGCATTTTGTTAAGTTGGGACTTGGAGTTGCAGTGGTCAATTCAATCTGCGACATTCCAACGGGACTAGTCGCAAGACCGCTAAATGAACTGCCGCGCATTCACTATCACATATTTCACTTATCCGGAAGTGCCAACTCAGGATCAGTAGCAGAGCTGAAGAAACTATTACTTACTAAGGTCGAAAAGTAGAAGGTAATCGTGGCAGAACGCTAGCAAGATTCTCAAGCGAATTAACTTGAGCTGCAAGTCCGTCGCATAAATGTGCACACACTTCAGCGAGAAATATTAGTCTTGAAAATTCATATTGGATTTGGATGTTCACACTCGGATTCCGCGATATGTTCACAAGTTACTGCAGAATCTATCCAGCTTTTTGCGACTCTCGTCGAATAGAGTCACTTTTCTGGAAATCCCTCTATCAGTTGATTCATTGTTTTTCATGTTTGCGTGTACCAGGGCACAAATTGTGCACACGAAACATCTTCCAGTTGTAAGCTCTCCCTGCGGCTCTTCGTCGCCTCACTGCGCCAGCTGCTCGTTTCGCGCCAAGCGCGCTTAGCTCACTCCAAACTTAAACGAGAATGAATCTTCAATAATTATCAACAGAGTGCACGTTTACATCAATTGCCTGTTAAATTCGGTGATTATCTTATATGCTTCAAGGTTGGAAGCGTGCATGGCGGCTGAGTTTTCGATCAGGAAGTGGTGATGGCAAGAACTAGTTTCGACACAATAATTGTGGGCGGAGGATCAGCTGGCTGTGTCCTGGCCAATCGCCTGAGCGAGGATCCGAATCATCAGGTTCTGGTTCTTGAAGCCGGTCGCCCCGATTCACTTTGGGATATTTTTCTGCACATGCCTGCGGGCTTGATGATTCCTCTAGGCAATAAACTGTACGACTGGTGCTACCAATCGGAACCGGAACCGTTCATGAACGGCAGACGAATAGCGCATGCCAGAGGGAAGGTGCTTGGCGGATCCAGTTCAATCAACGGTATGATTTTCATTCGTGGAAATCCGATGGACTTTGAGAAGTGGTCGAACGATCCGGGCATGGAATCTTGGGATTATGCGCACTGCTTGCCGTATTTCAAGCGATCAGAATCGAGGACACTTGGTGCAGACGACTATCGTAGCGACAAAGGTCCCTTAGTGTTGGAGCCCGGTCCGTGTACAAATCCGTTGTTTGATGCATTTTTTGAATCAGTGCAGCAAGCCGGATATCCGCTTACCAGCGATGTGAACGGCTGGAGTCAGGAAGGATTCGGTGTCTTCGATCGTAACATCAAGCGCGGCCGCAGACTTTCTTCGGCCCGGGCATATTTGCACCCCATTTTGCGTGATCGCCCCAATCTCACGGTTATCTGCGGCGCGCATACAAGGCGTATTTTGTTTGAGAGTCGCCGCGCAGTAGGCGTGGAATATGAACGTGGTGGACGACGTTTTATAATGAAAGCGGGAGAGATTATTTCGTGCGGTGGTGCCATCAACACTCCTCAGCTGCTTCAGCTTTCCGGTGTAGGAAACGCACGTGAACTAAACGCCCTCGGAATTGATGTAATCGAGAACCTTCCCGGAGTGGGCGAGAACCTGCAAGACCACCTCGAAGTCTACATACAGTACGCATGCAAGCAGCCAGTCAGCATGTATCCGGCTCTGCAATGGTGGAATGCTCCATGGATTGGCTTCCAATGGTTATTTATGCGCAAAGGCCCTGCAGCCACCAACCATTTTGAAGGGGGGGGATTCATTCGGAGCAATAATGAAGTTGCCTATCCCAACCTTCAGTTCCATTTCCTGCCTTTGGCTGTGCGCTATGACGGATCGTCGCCCGCTTCCGGACACGGATATCAGGTTCACGTCGGTCCAATGAATTCCGATGCACGCGGATCCATCAAAGTAAAATCGGCAGATCCAAATGTTTACCCGAGCATGAGATTCAACTATCTCTCTACAGACAGAGATCGCCGCGAATGGGTTGAAGCCGTTCGCTGCGCCAGACACATTTTGAACCAGTCGGGCATGGATGAGTTCAATGGAGGCGAAATGTCTCCCGGTCCGAGAGTCGACTCTGATAAAGAGATTCTTGATTGGATCGCTCGCGATGCGGAAACCGCACTGCACCCATCTTGCACTGCAAAAATGGGAACCGATGCGATGTCAGTGGTTGATCCCGGAACCATGCGGGTTCATGGACTAACGGGTCTACGCGTGGTAGATGCATCGGTAATGCCATATATTACCAATGGCAACTTATATGCACCGGTAATGATGATCGCAGAGAAAGCGGCCGATATGATCATCGGCAACACCGCCCTTGCTCCTTTGGATCACGGATTTTATCGGCACAGAGTCGAAGAACAAGTGCCCGGAGCTCAAACAGCTGTGCCCGCGGGGGCCAATGTGCCAACGCCAGTTCGTGGAGACATGCCGATAGTGGTCAATGTGCCGACACCAGCGGTTACAGCAAGATAGAAAAGCGCGGCTCTATCCGGGCACCTTCACAGAAGGGGTGCGTTGGACGGAAGCAAGACGGAGATCCAGATACTGGTGGCGGCCCACGGATGATGTCGTCATGTGCAAAATAATATTCCACCGGTGGGATATTATCTACTTGACCATATCGCCCGTGATGTTTGTTTTCGAAAAAGATACCACTGCCGGTATCGTCAAGTTCCGGGGAGCAGTGTGGGACTTTGATCCGCGGGACGAGGGGAGTCTGTGGGAGTTTGATCGCGGGGGAACTGCCGGGCTGCCTGCGGACGTTCGGGAAATGCCTATTTACCATCCTCAAAGGGTGTCAGGCTGCGAGGACTGTCCGGCAATTGCCATTAGTATCGTGCTAACGCAATCGCTAGAGCCCCTGAGGCAATCGCGGCACTGGTTGACTTCAGGATTTCGGCGCAGACAGTTTTCGGGAATGAAACGTACAGATCAAATTTCGAGCAAGCTCGCCAGCTTCTTTTCCGTTACCTGCTCGTAAGGCGTCAAGAATCGGAACATGAGCCGCAGCAAGATTCTCCAATTCGTCTTCGCCGATGCGGTGGATTAGAGTAAACCGAAATTTGCTTTCCAGCACCACGGAGTTCCACATTGTGGATAAAAGCTGATTACCTGAAGCATCAACAATTTTTCTGTGGAAGTCCATGTCATGAGAGGAATATTTCTTGACGTCCTTTGCCCTGGCGGCAGCCATGAATGCCGTCACTTCCTCATCTAGCATCGCGGTGTTGTCCTTCAATCGCGGGGCCGCCAGTTCAGCTGCCAGCTGTTCCAACACGGATCTGACCTGGTAAGACTCTTCAATTTCTTGCTCGCTAAATTGGCGCACGCGAGTTCCGCGATACGATTCGGACTCTACTAACCCGAGGGCCTCCAGATCCCTCAGCGCCTCGCGCACCGGTCCCTGGCTGGTGCCCAATTCCTGAGCTATCTGAAGCTCCACCAATCGCTCCCCTGGCGGATAAGCGCCGGAGAGAATTCGTTCTATGAGCGTATCTTTTATGTAGTCTCTTGTTGACTGTCTCTTGGCCATTCTTAACTCGAAACACAGGAAGCCATAACTGGAGACTTATGATACTATGTACTTGATTATCGATAATTGTTAGTCAATTATCGATAATCGATAGTCGATGACGATATTCCGGAGGAATTTCTAATGGAAGCGACCGTTTATGGAGCCTTTCCTTCCAAAACCTTGCCTGTCGAGGTTCTTGAGTCCCTGGCACAAGCGAGGCTAACAGCTGAGCCCCTGGCAGTGGTTGGGGAGCCAGATTCCTTTCTACCTGCCGTTTCGCTTGAATCCGACAAGCCGAATAAATTGATGATCGCCCTTGGTGTTGTAGGAATAGTAGTTGGTTGCGCGGTGGGATTTGCCGCCATTCACCACATTCAATCAAGGGAACTGATGCATCTCTTAATTCTGCCATTGAGTGGAGCGTTCTGGGGGTTGGGGGTGGGCATGACCGCAGCAATGATTCTCTCGGACTCGTTGCATCTAGACAAAGTGGTGCCCGCGCAATTTGAAGAGTGGACTGAAAACAGACCAGCCGAATACATAACCATTGCGGTCCGGGCGAAAACTGAGGCCGAGATTGACCGTGCACAGACGCTTATGGCAGAACTTGGCGCAATTTATCTGTCAATAAAGGTACAGCCTGATGGCGAACACGATGAAGCTTCACCAAATACGGAGCCACTTTACGTCGTTCTTGGCAAAACAGCCTGAGGAGTTTTACAATGTCTCAACCAAAAGTTCACGCGATATTTGCAAGTTTGCCTGCAGCGGGTAGTGCGCTCAGTGCACTGATCACAGCGGGAATGGATCCGAAAAAGATTTCAGTGATCGGCCAGGACAGCGATACATTCCGCTAGGCAACAGCCAGCCTTCAATCAAAGGACCTGGATCGATTATTCGTGCGGATGGGTGCCATTGGCGGCGTTGTCGGAGCGGCTGCTGCGTTTTTTGGCATGCCCTCACTGACAGGATCTCCCCAATTTATAACAGCTGCATCGTGCTGCGCCACACTCTCCGGCATGGTGCTGGGGGTCTACGCAGGCGCTTGGATGGGAGGGATACTGCATTTGGACAATTTGCCTGCGTCTAAGGCTCGCATACGATTGGGTGAGGTCCATGATGGAGCTATGGCTGTATCCGTCAGCTCCGCTGATCCACTGGAAACAGAAAATATAACGAGGATGCTTCGCCAACACGCGCCAACTCGGCTTTGCGTTGATCTCAAATCGCCATAGCCCAACTCAGCACATCAATTCTTTTGGCCGAACAAATTTGAGGGAAGTGATTCTCTTTTGATCTCCCATCCGAAGTAACATAAACATCCGTTGCGCGGTGGCGGTCGCATCTCTCTCAGATAATGAGTTGCAGAGGTAAAGTTCTGCGCCGTTAGATGGGCAAAGCTACTTTTGTTTCCGTCAGAACTTTACATAGCTGACGTTCCGGGTTTACCAGCGAGTTGAGCCTCTGTTCGCAACTTGAGAGCTTTCTCTTCTGCAAGGGTAGCATTCACATTTAGCTGACTGGTTTCATTCGCCATTCGTTGACTTTGCTGAGGGTTGAGGAATCCGCAATTCATGAACTCACTATTTCGTTTTGACTGTTTGCGCAGCGCTAGAGCCCTTCTTTCTTCCCTCTCAGCGTTCAGGATTAATTCCTTAGCCGCGACAGAGAGAGATGGATCGCCGGAGCTTATCCTTTTAACAGCCGGTAATGCCCCGGGTGCTGACGTCGGCCGATAGTCAACATACAATGTGGGGGCTTTGCTTTGGTGCGCGTTTCGCGACATGTCTCCAGCCGTGGCAGTAGAGGCAGCTCTTAAATTGGTACTCAAAGGAGTAGGTTGAGCTGCTGACCTGCCGATGACCACACCGTTACCGGCAGAGGGAGTCGATACTGAGCCGGCGTTGATGGCGCGAGAGTCTGCGGGCGGTAGGGGCGTTCTGAGGGTGCGAGCTGACTGCTTTTGCCCGCGTTCTTTTTGTGCTCTGTCCACAGGTTCTCGTCCCGGTGGAACGGCCGATGCATTCTTGTGCAGGGAAGCAATACGCGTGATTGCCCGAAATTTCGATGAAAATCCATCGGCTGCATTACCCTTGGCCGGTGTCGAAGACACACTTGAAGCGAGTTGAGCGCTTACAACTGATTCGCCGGAGGACTTCACCGCAGGAGGTTCGGCCGCGGTAGCAGCAATTGGCCGTTTAACCTTGAGCGCGGAGTTTACGGGGCTAGTTGAGGCAGTGATTTTTTGATCAGGCGAAATCGGCTTGTGAGCAGTTGCCAGCTTGTCATTCATCACAATCGCTTTTCGAAATCCTGTTGTGCCTCTCACTCCATTGAGATATTCGGCAGTTTTTTGTAGCACCGCCCATGATGCTTGAGTTTGAGTGCCACAAAAGTATTTCACCTCCGGAAGTTCAAAGAAACTTTCGAACGAGAACTGTGCAAAGGCCAGCTGTAGTTGTCCATCTCGAGATAAGCGAACAATGCCTCTGCGAGCCAATCCATCGTTGACGTTGAGAGACATATTCTCAAGGGTCGGGGCGATAATCATTTCCGTCCCCGCGCCCAGGCAAATCAGCTGCCCCTTCGGAAATTTGAACAGGGCTTGTCCTTCACGACCATTTAGGTTGCAAATTCGTACAACTCTTTGTGACATTGAAACGAGCGCGATCACACCGCTTTTAGCATACAGGTGACCATATATAGTGCTAAAGCTGGAGAACCTTTCATTATTAGTCGCTCGCAACAGTACCGTGTGATCCCGTTTTTGTGGATCACCAACGCCAGAGCGAATGTTCAGGGGAACAGGAATTATCGGTAGTAAGCTATGCTCGCACTCGTCTAACTCACGACTCATGTCGGGTCCAAGTGTCATGTAGCGATACCAGGGATTCGTCCGTTCAATGGAGACCTTTGCCGTCCGGTCAGGTAGAGTGGTATCGAATTTAGTGCCCGGGTCTGTCGTTGGTGCGATCTTTGCCTCTTCGCTCCTCGATGCCGACATAGATGAACCACTGGGTGCAAGTGTAGTTTCAGTTCGCCCCGCACCTTCGGCCTCGGATGGCCGCGAAATTTCCGCACCGATGTCATTTCCGGTGGCTGTCCGGTGAGGGGCTTTGGAATCGGAATCAGTGCTTAACTTGCCGTCAACGCCCGTAGCGGGAGCGGTGAAGACTGGTGGTGCCGGCTGTTCTGAATGCAAGCCCGGCGCAAGATTAAGATCTGGCATTCTAAAAGCCGGTGCGTTGCCTTCAACAATGGCTGCATGAGGAATACGGAACGGAGATGATTGTGTGTCCCGTTCATTTTCCGTCGAATCCGTCTTTTGAACTTCGAAGAGTGGTTGGGCAGAAACAGATGATATGAATAGGATGGTCGTCAGGAGGAAGAGGGAAACATGTTTGATTGTCAAGTTCACGATTTGCTCTGCTCCAGTTCCTGATAGGAATCATGTAAGTATACGTGTTTCTCCTGGAATTCCATGAGAGGGTTTTCTTCTAACGCCAACTTCACCAGCGAGTTTTGCTTGTCGAACAGCGCTACCGCTTTTTGCACCGGTGGTATTTGACTGCTCTAACGGCGCCTTCATGTCCAGCAATTCGCTGTACAACATGTGATAAGCATTCTATGTCGCCAACGTTCACAGCCTATCTTCCTGTTCGCTTTTGCAGTCGAGTTCCACCTTCAAATGTCTGACTTTCAAATCCAACCCGGACCGTCTCCAAGCGTGCCCATCGTGCATTTAGTACTACTCATTTTGCTCCATCGCAGCCGAGCGTGCGCTCCAGATTGCCGCTTCTTTTTTGCTATCGCACAATTGTGAGCAACGTTTGTAAATCAGGGCTCGAGCCCTGCGGTCGAGACTGCCCTCATAGGAAGAGAGAAGTTCTGCCAGGCATGCTTTGGCTTTGACCTTGTCCGTTGACTCCAAAATGTAAGCTTGGGTGTCAATCGCGCGTAAGAGATCGGTTGAGTTCAGATTTCGTCTGGCCAATTTCACTGATTCGGCAGTGCGGGGGCTGATTCGTGAACATGCAGATGCATCATTGCAATGGGGTTCTCAGCGCTGAACGGCGGAACTCCTGTGAGCGCTTCGTAGAGTAGGCATCCGGCAGAATAGATATCAGACCGATGATCGGCTGTTTGGCCCCGACACTGTTCAGGACTCATATAGAACACTGTGCCCACGAGTTCGCCCGTTTGAGTAAGATGTTGAGCCGTTTCTTTGCCCTGACGGGTGCGTGCCAGACCGAAATCGAGGATTTTGACCAGCTCTCCCTCTGCACCTTGGTCAACAAGCATGATGTTGTTTGGCTTCAGGTCGCGATGGACGATGCCCAGTGCTCGCGCTGCCTCCATGCCCTCACATATCTGAATCGCAATCGAGATGCATCGCAGGGCAGAAAGTTTCTTTTCGCGATCGAGAACCTCTCGCAAACTCTTTCCTTCGATCAATTCCATGGCGATGTAAGGCATAGTTTTATGCCAGACTCCGAATCGATAGAATCTGATCACATTGGGATGGAGCAATGTCGACAAGATTCTTGCTTCCCGCTCGAATCGAGACAATGTTTCGGTATCGCTGGCAAGCTCCCGGTGAAGAACCTTGAGGGCGATGAAACGCTCAAGACCTGTTTCGCGTGCTTTAAAGACTGTGCCCATTCCTCCATCGCCTAGTTCTGCGATGATTTCGTAGCGGTCGTCGACTATGGTTCCCGCATGCACGGGCACTGTTTTTAGTCTGATTGCGAAGTTGAATCAAGCAAGATAAGAGTGTCTACTAGCTTATCTTTGAAAACTAGAGCTCGGTTCTTGCTCCCCGGCGTTATTTGATAGACGGCTACTCCTGTGCTGTAGTATACGGTGCCGTCGGTGGTCAGATCGAACGAGAGTACTGAATTTGTCAATTCGGTCTCTTTTCCGTCTGGTTTTCTACACATCAATTGCCAGGACTTGGGCACCAGAGACGGTGGCTCATCAGCTTCGCGCTTCTGGTGCAATGCTTTCTCTGCGTCGATCAATCGTCCTCTTAGAAAAAGTGTCTTTTCATCCGGACCTTCCACTTTGGGCCCTGAAGCGGTCGTTAGCGGCTTCTTTGAGAAAACCATGGAGAATACGTTCAGGAAATCGAAAAAGGCGCGTGCAAGGCGAAATGGAAAGAGGAACACATCACCGGCTGCTTTTAGCGGAGAATAGTGTGGTTTCTTGAAAGCCGGTTCATAGGGACGTTTTATGTAGAAGAGGTCACCTTGCCTATTCATGCGCGGGTTCAGGAAATCAAAGTTCTCGTCTTCTAGTAGCGTGCTCAATTCACCGGTCTGCAGGTCGAGCTTCTGGATGTGAGCATTTCCTATTCCGATCATATTACCCTGCCGGTTGCGCGCAATGCCGGAACATTGATATAGCAGTCGCTTATTTGGCCCGGGAATCCATGCCGGCGCCTCATCGACTGAATCACCTTCCGTGATGTCACTCACATCTTGACCGTTGATTACTGTGATATGCGCAGTGCCATTCCCCATTCTCTGGCAGCATGCGATCAGGTCCCCTTCGGGTTGCTTGGAGAAATCGGAAAGGTACAAGCCTTCTTTGTGAAACAGGCGAGTTTCCTTTTCTGTGCTCAGATTGTAGCTGAACAGCCCGCCTATCGCTTCGGTGGAAACGACATATAGCAACTCTTCAAGAGTTTTGCCCCTGGTTACCGCCGTGATTCGAACATTAATCGCTTGGGCATCTTGGCCTCTTACTCCCCAAAGACTCTGGCGGCTGTACATGCCGGATTTGTTTTCGCCTGCCGTTTTCCAGTCGTCTTTTTGTGAGCGCTGCAGCGCTCTGTTGATGACGTCTTGTCCAAAAGGACTCTCTATTAAACGTGAGTTTCCGTTGTCGCGGTAGAAGAGTCGTCCCTCAGCGAGATAGGCAAGCCTCGTTGACATTTATCGATCCTCTGTCGTTATGTTTGGACGAAAATGAAGTGCCATCGCCTGTGGTGGTATGGAGGCGGAGCGATTGGAAAGACCAGGGAGATTATGAATCGGTGAGTTGTCGGATTCGAAGTCGGAGGTGGAATCGGCGGTAACCGTTAGCAGGAGAAACATACCGCTGAACTCGGCGGGAATCGCACAAGTAGAAAAGTACCCTATTCATTAAAGGCGTAAACCGACTCGGAGCTAAGTGTCGAACAATCGTGACCTGTCGCTTAAAATCGACGCTATTCATGGTTGCAGGACCGCCAGTTCGATGATATGAGCAAACCTTAAGCCCTCTCGCAGCTCCGCCACTTGACAATGGGTCGATTGCTCAAGAGGCTGTGTGATTGATGCTTCCCACCATGAAGTTTTGCGACGAGAGATGAAGTTTCACACCACGGTTCCCCCGGAAAATACGCATGAGGCTTCGTATTGTTCCCATTACCGCTGGTTCGCCAAAAGAGAAAAGTAGACGCGGGTATGTGAGGGTTGGATCATGGGAAACTCTGAACGCGCGGGCCTGTTGACTGTTAACGACGCTCTGATTGGTGAAGCAAAACCGGGCTTGTCGACCTGGTTTGCCGAGAATGTCATCGATCCTGCTATGAACGCTGGTCCGCTTGGTATTTACAATACGGCAGCCCAGTTTGTCGATCTTCCCGAGCTCCATTTGAAAGTTGCGGAGACCAAATCATTCAGTTTCGACTGGTTTGTGCAGGGAGTCTCCAGTGGTGTTGGTTCCGCGCTTCCATTCATGCTTTGTGCCGCCGGCTCAGGGGCCGTCATGCGGTCGACGAATCTGGCGTTAGCTGGTACCAAGGCCGGTGCGTTTCTGAATCCGCTGTTGAAGTCGGAGATCGCCGCTTCTGTCGCCGGTGCAGGGCTATATGGAGGCTTACAGAAACCGCACGAAGAGCAAACGAGGCTAGGAAATGCTCTTGGTGCCAGTGCCGGGTTCATGGTTTTTCATTATGGCAACTCCTTAGCGCGTGGTTTACCGTTTGGCGGAAAAGCGTTGGCGTACCCTCTCACAGGGTTGGCCGGCGGGGCGACGATGGCTGAGGTGTCTTCTTTGGCATCAAGTGGAAAGCTTGCATCCGGGGAGCAAGCTATGCAGTCTGCCGTTCAAGGAATGGCAATGAACATTGTGATGCCGATTGTTCAAGAGCGTATTATTGGCAAGCCCGCACAGCGCATTCAAGATTGCGAAACGCCTCCACGCCCAATTGAGAAAGTAGAGGTGAAGCTGTTTGAGCCCAGCGGTGCTCGAAACATAACAGATATAGCCAGACTCTCTCGTGCCTACTCTGAATGGATGCAGGAGAACAAGGCGCAGTATCCTACTGCGGAGGAGTTCGCTAAGCTTGCACCTGAGCAAATTGCCCAGCGCGGATTCTTACATCCGCAGCTATCCGATGCCGAGTTATTTGATTTATTCGAGGCGTCCAAGCGCCGTCCATTGCCGAATCCTGATGTTGTTGCCTCTGAGGTGGGCAAGGCTGTGGCTGATATGCCGATGGCAGCCAGCAGTGGCGATTTGATTTTTGGCGAATGGAACATGGAGTTTCTCAGCGGTGATAAGGCGAAATTTTTCAAAGATACCTATAAGCAGGTCGTACCGCGCCATCACCTGATGTTTGTTGAAGAAGCCGATGCTGCTGGACTTGAGCAGATCGCGAAGGACAATGGATACAACTACGCGATCTCTCGCGCGAACTCACGGGGGCAGGCGGTTGGATTTCTCGTCAATCCGCGGCTGAAGGTCCTGGGAACAGCAACTTATGAGTCGGTGGCCGAGGTTCAAAATATCCCCGATCTTCGCCCTGCTTTCCGAATCAATTTGCAGGACACTGCCTCCGGGGAGGAAATGTCGGCGGTAGTAGTACACCTTAAATCCATGCGCGGTGGACCTGCTGCGACTGCGGCCGTGAGGTTCCAACAGACAACCAGGCTTGCCGCCGCCCTGGAGCCGGAGTTCAAAGGCATTATCGCTGGAGATTGGAACACATTTCTGGGAAAAACCAGTGAGCTTGAGCCTCTTTATAAAGCCGGCTTCAAACTGCTCAGCCCGCAGGACAATACTTCTACCCAGGTAATGGGCGGAAGGCTGGATGGTTATCTCTACAAGGGAATCTCCGGGTTGAGCGAACAAGAAGTGCGCTCTTTTTTCCGCAATCCGAAAATCACGCGAGGTCTCTCGGATCATGGTCTTCTAACGACTACGCTGAGTCCCGAAAAGAAGTGAGTTTGACCGGGTTTAAATGTCCGGGAAAACCCCGGTGCTTTTCCGGACAGATTACCCTTCCATTCTCTCCCCGAGTAAGTGGTAAACTCGGAGAACTGAGGAAGGAGGAGTGCGGGTGGGAGAATATGTATGGATCTTTATTCTCTGCCTTATAGCCACTCCTATTCTCAACCAAGTAGGTGGACTGAGCACCATTTTCGAAAACCCGGATTTACGTCAGGGTGTAGCCCAATTGCTCATTGCCGCCGGCCTCCTTGTTTTGCTCGCGAAGGGCCTCGCTGTTTTGGCGGCGAGTCGGTCCGGCCGTGACGATAACAACGACGACCGGGAACGCCCCTGGTAGCAAGTCGAGCCTTGTTTGCGATGCGATTCGTTTCAGTAAAACATCCTTTTGGATAGAGTGCTGGACGAGTTGCCTGTGTTCGACGGAGTATCGATGTTTGGAGAGGGCGTGGTGGATTCCTTTCTCTCAAGAAACGAAGAGAGGGAAGCGAGGCGCTCATGTATTTGCGTAATGATCTTGCCGTTCTCTCCATAGATTCGGCGATAGGCTGGCAAGTTGTTCAGCAATTCTTCCTTGGCTTCGAAATAGCGTTTTTCTTCAATAAGCGCATCCACATAGTAGATCGTGGCCGTCGCCCATTCGACGCTACCGTTGCTAATCTCTTTGAACACGCCAACGGCTTTGCCAAAGTAGTATGAAGCATGATCAGGCTCTTTTAATCTGCTATAGCACCATGCCAACTTGAGTAAACCATACCCCATGGGTTTGTTTGATTGTCCCGTGTCTCGACAAAGAAGGGGAACGGCAAAGTTCATCACACGAATAGTTTCAGACCAGTACTTGCGTGCCTCCTCCGGCTGTTTTTCGGCGATCATGTCGCCTTTGGCAAACAAGGCAGCAGCTTGCTGATCCAGTTCGGTGAATGAGTCCAGCGCAACGTTTTGTGTCCCTCCCCTGAACGAGTACGGGAGTATGTAAGGACCGAAAAAGCTTGTGGACAACTGTGCTTCGCGTGGGGTAGCCGGTGTGACAGGATCATTCAAAGTGGTATCAATGGCACCTGGTCGACCTGGTCCCGGGTCTTCTCCAATTATCCCTCCGGGCGATTCTACATTGGGTTTCTCGCTGTTAGTACTGCCTACTATGGGCGAGCCCGCGCCGCAGGTGCCTGGTACCGATGCTGGTATCATTTCCGTTCCTGCTGATTCTTCAGACCTGCTTGGTGAGGTGGAAGTAACTAACAGTGACTGATTTTTAGCAGAGGTACTGGTGGCGAAAAGAACCCGCGGATTGCATTCAAGGCGAGGATTAGGCACGGAGGGGCCGGAATAATTGCTTGCACACGCGGGTTCCTGCGGAATGATCTTTCCCCGGGGGCGCGTTCTATTCACAGAGAGAAGCGGAACCGGTCGCGGTAGATTGTCGTGAGTAGCTTGAAGCGGATTTGAAACTGATGCTATCTTCAGGACGGGAATAGAACTTGCAGTTTCGACAGCGGCTGGTTCGGCGCCTCGCGGTCCAGACTGATAAGGAGGCGATGTGCCCTCAAATTTGATAAATATGTTCGTGTTCTGTGCACCGAACCGTGGTGAAAAGGTAAGGGATATTGCAAACAAGAGGGCTCCCAGCGAAACATGGGCGAGGACGGAATAACTGAGTTGCTGGAACGGCGTGATGGCCGTCCATTTCTCTTCCGGTGTCAGTAAGGAAGTTATGGCTTGCATCAGTCACTCCCGGGGAGGCGAGCTGGATCTCGCTTCCATTGTGGCCCGGTTGTGACGATGACGCCAGCTGGAAAACCCTAATTATTATCAACGGATATGTAAGATTTCAGTGGGGCATTGTCTGGATACCCGGGAGGATACGCATGAATGATCGCCAATAATCCCGAATACGAATAGAAGGTGTTTTAAAGGAGCCATTGCGCGACATGGCGAAGCGACAGCAACTGAAATAGACTGAATGATTTGGTCCGTAGATTAGGAATTGAAATGGATTGCGTCTGACGTTTGCTGTTGAGTTATTCATAGATCAAAACTGACCGCTGCGGCCGCAAAGCGATGCCTGCCGCTGGCATGAGGCAATCTATCGTTTTCGGGCTAATTCAACCATCTCTTTCATCCTGGGATGATCGCCTGGAATTGTCTCAACCCATTCCTCAAAGGGGGGCACCGGTTCTCCGATCCGAAACAAAAAATAGTAGGCATTAAGTTCGCCCATATACTTGAACCGTTTCTTGAGGTTCTTGGACAATTGATCATAGTCGCCTTCGAATGAGTGCAGATAATTTGCAAATCCGTTAAATTCCCTATCCAACGCAAGAAGTGTGCGGGCATTATCGACGGTGGCAGATATTTTGCCAGGACTGCGTAGAATGCTCTCATCTTCGGAAAGCCGTTCAATGTCGCTCTTGGTAAACTTGGCAACTCGCGCCACGTCGAAATCACGAAAAGCCTTGCGAAATGCCGGCCACTTCGCTTCTATTGTTGCCCAACGTATTCCCGCTTGAAACACTGCTTTGGACATAACCTCCAGATAATCAGCAAGAGATTCGGGTTTTATCACTTCCGGAATTGTCATCAGCGAATCCTTCTGCTCGTTGTTTCGGAATCACCGGGTGCAAGCACCTTCTTCCCAACGAAAAAAATGATACATCAATGGTCCGGGTCTTGCCAATCAGGCGCCACCAAGACCTTCACTAATAGTGCGCTGGTAATCGATGCGTCCGGTTCGACGGGCGAGCCTCACCTGAGAGCTGCAAGGAAGTTGCGCTGCAACGGTCAAACTTTATTTTAAACCCTACATGCAACTCGGTAGGCATCTGCCAGTCTTCTGAATGTGGATCTAGCTGCCGATCGCTTGCGATTTGTAGACCCTGATTGCCTGGTGGCATGCTTTGAAGCGATCCTTGACTGATTCGGTAACCTGAAGTGGCTTTTGGGAACGTTGCCTCAATTGGAAATTCTGCGTTTGGCAGCCATTGCTTCAAAGAGCTGCTGGCTACAGCTCTTCTTGGGCATCCGTGGCGGGAAACCGCACAGCAGTGACAAAGTGCTAACATAAGGCCGCCAACTGCAGGTCAATTTCGTTTCCCGGCATCAGTACAAGTCCGAAGGACTACAATAATGCACCCATTTTTGGTATCTCTAATTCTGGCTGAAAGTGCTTCGTCGGAGGTTAAGCCAAGATTTTTTACAGCAACGAATATTGTCCGTGACCTACCCGGCAGACTTGATAACACACTGGTCTTACAGAGTAACAGCCCCGAACTCATTCAAACGCCGGGAATTCTGGTTTCGACATTTCCAGGAGCGGGGAAGAAAGTTCCTAAAGCTCATCTCAATTATCAACTGAACGGCCGGTTTGATGTTTTTGCACATCATGTCGCTCAAAAAGATCCAACTGGAAGAACCCTCTATCTGGCACTGCTGGTAAAGAACCCGGGAAAGAAAGTCGCCACTGTCCGTATATTGCAGGCTGCTAGTTTCTTGACCAGCCCGGATGCTCCCTTCTATGAGCTGCCGCCGCACGTAGATAACTCAGCCGGACAAGTCTTCGCCGGTCCCGGTGATCGAATGGCGGATCTTATTCTTCGTGGTCTGATTCAGGGCGGTTGGGAGAAAGTTATATGTATACCAGCGGGTCAATCAAGATTGCTCTATAATTTTCCTGTGCCTGTGATAGGGGCGCGATCAAGAAATACACGATCTACTCTTATCCGAGCCACGACGAACGCACCACTCTATGCTGCTTCGCTTTCAACATATACCAATGGAACGTTGCCATCGATAAAAGACTGGGAAAACGTTCTGGCTACCGCAGCGCTTGCAGGTCCGCGTGACCGAGTGCCGACTGTTCCTTCGTCGAGCGCGAAGCCTGTGTACGGGCGAGTTGCAGGCATCTCAAGGGGGTCGAATTGGCGAGCATATTTTACTGACGATCCGCATGGATCTCTACGGTTGCTGGTACCAGCAGCCGGGCAATCGATTTCGTATGTTGTTGCCACAGTGGAGCAAGGTGCTTTTGGAACGAAACAATTGCAGGCGGCACCGCTGGTGGTGCGATACGGCGATACGTCTTACAAGGCGCATGGCAATTATGCTGTGGAGTACAACCTCTATATTCCCTTGCATAACGATACGCAACAGCCGCAGACGGTAGCGATTACATTGCAAACGCCGTTTAAATCCAATACATCGAAAGCCGGTCTCATGTTTACGTCTCAACAGCAACGCGCAGTCTGGTTTCGCGGAACCTTGAGGCTAAGATATCGCGACGACAGCGGGCAAAATGCGGGCAAATATCTTCACGTGGTTCAACGCAGAGGCGATCCGGGAACGCCTCTGCTAACTCTTAATCTGACACCGGGAGAGACGCGCATGGTGGCAGTAGACTTTCTTTATCCGCCTGATTGTACGCCACCCCAAATTCTTACTATTTCGAACCCGGGACTTGCATCGGAAACTAGTGCGGATTCACAACAAGGTACCGCCGGTGGTGCTGCAGAAGAACCGCAGCAATAGTGTGTATTATCCAACGCACGAGAATTGTACTGCTCGAAGGAATGAGCTATTGCCGGTTGCTGCGAAACTCCATTCTGTGATGGTGTGCCGAACAAAAGACGGAATCCGAGGAATGTGCATCGTTCTGTACGCAGGTTATTCATCAATCACAAAGCCGATGTTTACATGAACTTACCATAGTGTAGTTTCGGCACCTTCTTTGATGGAAAATTCAACTCGGTGTCCTTCTCAAAGGGAGAAATGATGGGCTGCCGGAATGACGATCGCACGATTTGACTTCTGCTGGTGTCTTCTTATGTGCAGCAGCCAGGGCTGTGCCTGACGCTTTAAATAGGGTTGGACGTGATGCCGGGGTATGCAGAAACAGCTTCAGTCGTCCAAGTTTCTGTGAGTCACGCTTCTTGTGGGGCATCGAGATTACCGGGCACGTATAACCGGGTACTGGCCGCAAACTGGCCGGACTGTGTTCACTCAACAGGTTGAGAAACGCAATCTCCTTATGCAAAGCTATTGATTCTTTCAACGAGTCTGAGCAGTGAACGCGTTCGCCCATGGTGCGGTGCCGGGTACGCACGTGCCGGGACTGCACAGCGCCGCGCAACAACGAAGCTACATCGCACGGCTGGTCGGCGCCGACCGACCTGATGCTGACTGCTGCCAAGATCATTCGGCGCTGCATTGCAGGTGGTTCTAAGAAGGTGTACACGAATATGTTGGCGCAAGCGGTTGTGTCTAAGTAGGCGTGCATGAATGCGCACTCATGCAATTTGCACAGGGAGGTGTGCATGAATACGTTGCGGTAAGCGGTTGAGCGGAGGGAGGCGTGCATGATTACATGGTGCGCAGCTATTATGCCAGGGTGGTGGCATCGCCGATCACAGGTAGAGTGCGTGCCTGGGAACTGCCGTAAATACGCCATCTCTGGCGCTGGCTCGGGAAAAAAAGTTGCCTGCAGGGTGGGAGTTTTACGGTTTCCAACATCGAGGTATCCTAATAAGATTATCTCGTAGCGGTTGTTTCATTCAATTCTCTCTTGACGCTTCTTTCTCGCTCACTGCTTCTAATGCTTATTCGAGGCGTGGTTTCTCAAAACGGAGTTCTCTACCATGGATATTGGATCGTGTCTTTCTGCCACTATATGCGGCGCCATACTCGATACTACTGCATTCTTTTCCTTCGTGAAAAAGAAGCAGCGTGAAAATATACATTTCACACCAGCGGTGGAAAACATGAGTTCTCTGGTGGATGATTCCTTCGGGTGTCAACTAGACAATGTTGGAACTGTTCATCATGGAACTAGTGGCAGTAGCGCCCGTTTGGTTGATGATGAACATGTAGACGAATCGAGGATCTCCCACCGAATCGCTGTTAATCATCTCGATCGGACTGGTTCTTCTTCAGATCACAGTTTAATTGACTATCAATTGTGGCAGAAGAAGCCTTTGCGCCCGGGCAAGTCGTTTCGGAAGAAAGAGAATCTATTTCCTCTCAGGCTGTAACTTTCATACTGTGTTCGGGATTTGACCGACACATTCTGTACGACCCGTCGCTCGGTGCGCTTAGCCAAGATACCTTTCATGCTCGTTCTAATACTCTCTCTGGTTTTCGAACAGTTGAGAACGATGGAACAGCCGACAATGAACCTCGCCAGCCCTGCAATTATTTAGGCAGGTTGTACGTTCAAAGGTATTGGAAACTGCGCCCGCGTAAATCGATACTCCGTTGTGAACTTCGTGATCAAACCCAACCCTGCACTTTAGCGATTGTTCCGCGGGATTTTGCCGAGTCCCGGAACCGCCCGAGCCAAAACGTTAAGCGTGGCAGAGAGTTTGAGATCCGTTGTCGCCATTCGATTGCGCGGAGAAACTGGTATCGCAGCATCATTGGCTGCACCGAGCGATGGAGATCGTATGTTCCCGAAGGTCGAGTGATGGATCGTCCAACGTGGTAGCTATTTTCATGGGTGCTACCGTTATTCCCTTGTTCAAAATGCAGAGCTTGAGGGAGACGCGGCCAGCGCAATCTTCTGCCGTTATACGGGGGCTGCGGCCTGCGGAATTGACCGCCGTCCCTACCCGGTGCCAATCCGGAGGATTTGTACGCCTTCTAGCGCCGCAAGAATTCGGGGCAAGGTGATTGACTCCGACTGGAAGAAAGGCGGCACCGCCATCGAGGACCAATGCGTTATGCATCAGTTGACTGGCCGACTCTAACAATCTTTCTCTATTTCTGACCCGTAACCGCTCTTCTCAAATAATTGAAACCGAGACGGCCGCCAAGTTCAATATATTCACCAAGTACAGCGTCATAGGATGTTGCCAACGCTATTCCGCACCCGATTGCCAGTCCCCATTTTGTCGGTGCCCATCGGTTGAGACGTGTTAAGTGTGACAGACCAATTCCCGTCAATGCGCCCAGTTCATAACACAGGGAAATCTCCCCCACTCGCACGAGCCTTCCCGCACCCTCTTCCGGTGAACGCTTGAAAGCAGAATGAATATCGTTCAACGTGTAGGCCAGGGCCAGGGTGCTCAATGCGGTAGCGCCCCTCAGTGCGCATCTTCCTGTTCGGCTGTATGAGAGATCCAGTGCCCGCTCAGCGCCTGGTATGCCAAGTTTCGCTCCTCTGAATAATCCACTACGAATTAATTCCGGTTGATATGATCCAAAAGTCCCTCGCCAGGCCAGGTCCGTGGTGAGTCCAGTGGTGGCTGTCGCTCCTATCTGGTTCCAGGTCAACTCCCTGAAAGGCTTTTTCAGAAACTCGTCTAAGAATTCACTTCCCATACGTGAGGGCCGATCCATCGCGGCGAATAAGGTGTTTCCTTCTATCTGCGGCTTTTCACCAGGCTTTCCCGTGAAGTCGTTCCCTTTGCCCCATTGATTGTCAACGCTGACAAGGTCCTTCTCAACATCGTAGTCTGTGATGCTCACTAAGTGTGGTGCATCTTTCTTCGAGTCGCTCTTCTCCTCTGTGCCGAATGGCTTCATGTTCGCGTTCACATGGAGCAGAACAGGGAATTTGCCTTCTTGCTTGAGCCTTGTTAGTGTGGTACGGAAAGTCTCAATATTAGCCACATAGAGTATTCCGTCGCGCACCGATGTGCTTGAATCCCTGTAAATTCCCAGGTCTTTCGATGGTTCTCCGGTTATCTGTGCATTGATTTCGCTTATTTCCGTTAAACCAATGTTCGGGCTGTCCTTCGATTTGAACTTCCAATCCAATCGTACCGGTGGATCTTTAGAGCAGTCTAGAAGATATTCTCGGTCAGTGCCCTTGTCTGGTTCCTGGCAGTACAGTATGTTGCCCACGCCCGGGCGCTTGCCATCGGGCGTGATGGACTGTCGGTTCCAATAAATATTGATGGCGGTAAGTTGGAAAATCTGACTGGCGTAATTTCTCTCACCGTCGGGCACGAAATCCTTTCGTGCCTCATCGTCTGGTACCAGGGTGCGTGGGCGGATGATGGCATCGTCGTGACAACGAAACTGCCCTGTGGTACTAACGTCTGCCACCAGCTTTGACGCTATTGACGGTTGTCTGGCGTAGAGTCTGCATTCATATGATGTGACATTGCAGGTCTTGTGTTGCCCCTGATCAATAGCTGTGGGCTCCGCCGAATTACGCAGTACTTCACGGGCCAATTTAATTGTAGAACATAGCTTCGCTGCTTCGGGAGAATTTAGTATGCGTTGTAGCTGGCAATAAGTTGCGGTGACTTCTTTCTCTGGAAGACCAATTGCTTGCGCGCGGGCTTCGAATTTGCCCATCAATTCACTGAAAAGGTAATGGGCGGAAAGGTCCCCTTTGCGGCGAAGAATTTCGAGAACCTGTTCGCGCTGTTGTGCCAAAGTTAGTTCGGCTGCAGGCGATTTCTGCTTCTCCGTGGTGGCGTCCGCACCCGCATTTGCAACTGCAACAGGCTTGTGTTTGTCTATCGGTTTCCAGTCGGCCAGGTAAGACGGCTGCCTGCTCATGGTGGTGCGGGCCGATAGTTGCTCTGGCGTGAGGCTTCTGTCCTGATCCAGTTGGAACAAATTCGGGGCTGTCACTTGTGGTGTTCTTGTTTGTTGTTCCTTCGCTTTTGATTCCGGAGATCTACCTGTGACTTCCTCCATGGTAGCCGTCGACGGTGACACCAATGGTGTCACCTCCGCGGAGAGTCGTCGCGATTGACGGGCTAGGAGCTGAGCCGGTGAAAGTTCTACATTAGTAGATTGTCCGCGAAAGGAGCGTAGGGCCGGTTCATTGTCTGTGGTTACCGGCACGGGAACGGGCGAGAGGTTTCTCTGTCTAGCCGCTTGTGCCAGTTGAAGTGGCGATACAGTACTTTCAGTCTTTTGATCAGTCGTTTCGGCTGGCTGCGCCGGTAAATTGAGGGACCGCCACGCATCTAGAGCACGGTCCGTAGAGGTTCGCGGGGGGCCTGTGGTGACGTCTAAGAGGGGGGTGGTTGGTGTAAGCTGAAACGAAGTCGCCAATCCGCTCTCTGGAGACAATCCTCTTCCTGTTGGTGTGGGCGACTTTAATCGCGCAGGTATCGCATCAGAGGCACGAAAAAGCGGTTCTGAAACATTATTGGATTGGTAGGCGCCAAGTAGTAATAGATCGTCCGCGATAGATCGAGGTTGAAAGTTTGCTGAAGATTCTCCGAAGATTCCATACTGTCGTGCATTCGCAGTCGGAGCCCCCGCTTCTCGTGCAGGAGAAACGTCGTTCATGATCTACCGATTTATCGTGTGATAAATCTATGATAGTTTCTTTGCGGGGACACGCAACTGATATTTGCCGGATCCGCTTCGTATTTTGCCCATGTTTCGACTTAATGGACAGAATTTCTAGTGGGATTTGGAGCGGGTTCGATAGCCATTCGGATTTCGGGTAAGTGTTAAACCTTCACTACTTTGACACCGTCTATTACCTGTACAAGTCGGCCGGGAGTGGCCGCAATTCTTTCTCCCGGTACCAGTATTCCACCGAGATTTAGCGGATCCGTTGCAGCGATGGTATGGATCAGTTCAGCTGGCTGGCGCTTTCGAAACGCTCGCAGTGATTCCACCGCCAGTGGAAGTCCGTATTGTTCACCTAAGAACCCGGATACAAATCGCCCACCCCTTACTTCGCCGCGATCTTCCATTCTGCGCAGTGATATGAGGAGCTCTCGCCACGACGGTTCAATCGTTTCTCTGGCGAGCATCTCGCGAAAAACTATCCCGTATCTTTTCAGAAGCATTTTGCAAGTGGCGTCGGCGATTTTCTGTTTGTCTTGATTCTCCAACCCCCACAACAATGACCACCGACCGGCGCTATGGCGTGGTCCACCCATTGCACGGCGCTTTTGATCAATCAATGAACGCAAATTATCAAAGTCATCTGCTGTGACCAGTCCGGCTGTTACAAGCTCCCAGAGCGCGCTTTCGATCTCGGCTTTCAATAGCGCAACCCCTCTGGTGATGTCGGCAAAGAACGAGGCTCCGCGGGTTTCAAGGAATTGAATTACTTCACGTGCTTGTGCGCTGAGGGGCGCCGACTCAAGCCGCTCTCGTGTTTTGATCACTATCCAGTCCGCCTCTTCTCGGATGAAGAACGTGATGGGGGCGCTGCTAGTTGGAGTGATGCGAGAAGGTTTTTCATCGCCGGTGATAAATGCGGGATGTGGTGACAATCTCCCCCAGCCGATCGTTCCTGTTAAGCACAGTCGATCGAGATAAGTACCTGCATATTGAGTGATTCGACGCGGTAGTATTTCGGTCTCCCAGGCACTAGACGGAGCTTCATAACCGGCCAACTGCGAAATTATTTCCAAAGTGCCTCGTTCACCTGTTACCCGTGTGGCAGGTGAAACATGTTGCCATTCAAAAAGCCATCGGTAGAATTCCGCACCGGAGACCGGATCTATCTGCCTGCGCAACTCGCCCAGTGTCAGTCGGTGTATCCGAGCAAGCAACCTGCGCTCGCACCATTCGGTTTCATTAACCGTGGCATAGTTGCCGCGCAAAACTTCTCCCCGCGCCTCGATCTTCAATAGCGAAACTTCTACACATCGTTGATCCAGGTGTAAGCGTCGGGCTAGCTCCTGGCAAGTGGCGGGCCCTAAATAAAGCATCCACCCTGCCAATGAAGCCGTGTACGCATCGGAAATATCAATGCCGATATTAGAGGGAGCTGTTGCGGCTTCGAACCAGTCACGCCGTTCTGCCGGAACCCACCAGGTAACTCCTTCACGGATCTCACAGGACGCACGGTTTTCCTTTTGAAGTTGCTCGAAGAAAACTTGCCAATGTTGTTTGGGGGTGTTCCCGTACCAACTGAAGTCTTCCGGTAGCAAAATAACCGTTTTTAAGAAATCAGCAAGTTCATCGGAGTCTCTAATATCCGGCCACGCATCGCTTCTTACCTGGTCAATTGCCGCAGGATCTAGCCGCCCTACCTCTGATGCCATTGATTGTGGAAGCACTCGTCGCATTTCCACCGCTCTGGCGCGGCGTTCTTCCAGCGGAGCATCGTCTAGATAGCTGTACGGATTCGAGTTCAATATCTCGTGCGAGAACGGTGATGGCATCGTTGTGTCCACGGCGAGGCACTGTATGGAACCGTTGCTGATGCCTTCGAGGAGCTCCTGCAGTCCTGTGACATCCATTGCATCAGTAAGCATGTCTTTTACGGTTTCGTTCACGAGCGGATGATCGGGTAAGGGAATGTCGCCATCTATATTATCCTGGCAAGCCGCTGCTGCCGGAAAAACTGACGCCAGCAAATCTTGCGCTCGCATGCGCTGCAATGTGGGCGGTACTTTCTTGCCGTTGGAGAATCGCAACACTGCCAGGGACCGATTCGCCACCCACCGCCATCGAGTCTCAAACAGTGGAGTCGCCAGTGCCGCTTGTAGAAGCACATCCTCCAGCGACGCCGGGTGAACATAGTGAAATACATCTGCCAGCGGAAAACTGTGTTGTTCCAGGAGAGCTATATTGATACCGTCATCGGTGGCGGCCGCCTGCAATTCATAATTAAACGAGCGACAGAATTTCTTACGCAGTGCCAGCCCCCATGCTTTGTTTATACGCCCGCCGAACGGAGAGTGAATCACAAGCTGCATGGCGCCCGACTCGTCGAAAAATCGTTCGGCAATGATGGTCTTTTTTGTAGGCACCGTACCCAATGAGGCGATGCAGCCGGCAATGTATTCCACCAGCTGCTCGGCTCCGGATTGATCTAATCCACATTCGCCCTTGGCCCATTCGATAGCCGCTTTCGCTCCATCTTCCGGGTGACCGGTATCGACAAGGAATGAAGCGATTTTGCTTCGGATAAACGACACCTGATCGGATAGCTCGTCTGTGCGAGCTGGTGCTTCGCCTCGCCAGAATGGAATTGTCGGTGCTGCGCCGTGGGCGTCTTCCACCACGACTCGACCGGAACGAGCTTCTATTCTGCGTATTCGCCACGAAGTGCTGCCCAGGAGTATGATGTCGCCACGATTGCTTTCCACGGCAAAATCTTCGTCAAGGGTACCAATTATCTTGCCTTCCGGTTCGGCCACGACGGTGAAGAGCGCATTCTCCGGGATCGCACCGCCGCTGGTGATTGCTGCCAGTCTGGCATTCCGCCGTCCCTTAACTCTATGGTTGATTTTGTCTCTATGAACATATGCAGCAAATCTTCCCGTTCGTCCTGCAAAGCCTTCGGCTACGGTTTCCAGCACGTCTTCGAAGTCTTTTTCGCTCAGATCTTTATACGGATACGCACCGCGGACCAGATCAAGAAGCTCTTGCTCGTCAAAATCTGCGCCGGCCGAGGCAGCTACAATCTGTTGCGCCAGAATATCTAATGGGACCCCGGGAATTTTAATCTTATCGAGCTGTCGCATGTGTATAGCTCGCACTGTCGCGGCGCTTTCAACTAATTCATCGCGGGTGGTGGCAAAGATGCGTCCCTTGGGTGTGGCTCCCATCCAGTGACCGGCTCGGCCGATTCGCTGCAATGCCGTTGCTATGGAACGGGGCGAACCAATCTGGCACACAAGATCAAGGTAACCAATATCGATTCCCAGTTCAAGCGAAGCAGTGGCAACCAGCGCCTTGAGTTCGCCTTTCTTGAGTTTGTTTTCGACCGACAAGCGTATCTTCTTTGAGAGACTTCCATGATGGGCTGCGACTGCTTCTTCGCCCAGTCGCTCGCGCAAGCGGTGGGCTATTCGTTCGGACAGTTTGCGCGTATTTACGAATATGAGTATGGAGCGATTCTGTTCGACAAACTGTGTTATGCGATCGTAAATCTCATCCCACATCTCGTTGCTCGCAATTGCGGCGAGGGGACTTCCCGGAACCTCAATGGCGATGTCTGTGCGTCGTGGATCTGGAACATTTACGATGGTCGGCATTTCGCGATTGCTACCGACCAGGAATCGACCCAACTCTTCCAGCGGGCTTGCTGTAGCTGAAAGACCGATTCTTGCAAGTGGTCTTCCAACCAGTGCCTCCAGTCTCTCCAGTGACAATGAGAGGTGACTCCCGCGTTTGTCGTCGGCGATTGCGTGAATTTCGTCAATAATAACGGTGCGTACGTTCGACAACATTACCCGGCCTTTTACCGAGGTCAATAAAATGAACAGAGATTCTGGCGTCGAAACAAATATGTGCGGCGGTTTGGTTATGTGCAATCGCCGCTCTTGCATCGTGGTATCACCGGTGCGCAACCCGACGGTTATTTTTGGTAAGTTCAAACCTTTTTCTTGAGCTAATTCAACAATCTGAGTTAGAGGCCATTCGAGGTTTCGGTGTACGTCATTGCTGAGCGCCTTCAGCGGTGAAATGTACACCACAGTCGGTCGCCCTACGTTGGTACCGGATAGCCCTTGCCTGACCAGAGCGTCGATGCAGACAAGAAATGTGGAGAAGGTTTTCCCTGAGCCCGTCGGAGCACTTATCAAGACCGATTTTCCACTTGCGACTATGGGGCACCAATCTTTTTGTGCCTCGGTGAGGGAGCCCAAGCGCGTGGTGATCCACTCTGCCACGAGGGGATGGGCCCAATCTAAATGTGCGGTGCTGTCCATAACTTACATTGTAAAACCCTTAATAGTTCCTTCACAAAATTGGCGGAACTGTTGGTTTTTGCCAGGGTAGTGTGAGTGTACGCAAAAAATGGAGGCGCTGATCATGAAAGGTTTGAATTTAGCAATTGCGGCAGTTGTCCTCACCAGTATCTTGTTGACAGGTCAGCCGGCTCTGGCACGCGGCTTTGGCGGTCATATGGGAAACTTCGGAGGACACGAAGGTAGCTTTGGTCACAGGAACGATGGTTTCGCCAGAGAGGGCTTCGGACACTCTGGCGAGGCCGGGGGGATGTTCTCGCGCTTTGGTGGATCGGGAATGGGCAACGGTGGCGGATTCTCTGAAATGCGAGGGACCGGTGGACTTTCTGGTAGCCAACCGCTTAGTTCGCTCTTCACTGCTCGTGCACCTGATTGCGCACATCACGGAACATCTAACGGTTGAGTCCCGTCTTCCGGACAGGTCTTGGTACTTTGAATTTTATTTTTTGCAGGTTTAATATGAATAGATTTTATCCGCTATTTCTCGGGAAGCCGGCTGCATACGGGCTTTTGGTGCTACGTGTGGTAGCGGGTCTTGCGCTTATGTTTCACGGCTTTGGCAAAATTCAACATCCATTCACTTGGATGGGACCAGAGAGTTGGGCACCTGGTATCTTTCAGGGTTTGTCCGCACTTGCTGAATTCGGTGGCGGCTTTGCCTTGATCATTGGCTTGTTAACGCCTATCGCGTGTCTGGGCATTATGTGCAACATGCTAGTGGCAATTTTTGCTGTCCACCTTGCAAAGGGTGATCCATTTGTAGGCAAGGGGTCATCCTATGAGCTGGCAGCCCTTTACTTCTCCATTGCAACAGCACTGCTTTGCACAGGTCCCGGGTTGTTTTCACTGGACGCGAAGCTGTTCAGAAAGAAAGTGATCAACACCATTGCCAGCAGCGAAAAAGTAAAAACCGGTTCGCTTCGCTAACCACGACACCGCGCCCATAGTTATTCGTTTGTCGCGTAAGACCTCAACAGGCCACACCCGGTGCAGCGATAAGTTGTGATTCGTAGCATCTCTTCAGTTTTGACCTTCGCTTCGACTACCCAACCCTTAGCGGGTTTGCCTCGATGCCATCTGGTTTGAAGACTGTTGGCGTGAGAGAAATCGACTGTAAAACCCTCTTCCATTTCGCTTTTGCATTCCACGCAAACTTTGGGTGCCGTCATCGGGTTCATCACAATCTCCTAAAAAATGGCAAGCCTGAAAATTGAATTGAAGTGTACACTGAGACAATCCGTGCGAGCAGTCTGCCTATGATTTTATGCGCCAAATGCATATTTTCCCTTAGCAACTGAATCCCAAGAGTGCCTGGAATCGAGAGAATCGAATGGTTGGATTGTAAAAAATTATGCGCATTGCGCATAATTTCATATACGCGGTCCAGACAGACTGAATCCCGAAGGCTCGTGTGGCAATCCGCTACGAGAAACCAGAAATGAATTCTGATGAATTCCGGTCTTTCAAAATCAATGCGTTTTCGCCTTAGAGATCCGTAATTCGATACGTTCGCGTATGAAACGACCCTCTAGCCTGCGAAGGGAATTGGAAATAATTTGGGAATTTCGAATGAAATTGAATCAATGGAAACGAAGTCATATATGCGCGATTGAGGCAGCAGCACCTTTACCGTTTCCTGCAGCACCAGATGTAGTGTCTATTTCGGCGACGGAGGTTTTGGCGGCTGTGTGGTCTCGGTAACCGCTGTCACAACTTCCCAGAGAAGTCCTTTGTTGCGCAGTTCGGCAAAAGGCTTGTAGTGGACCATCGGGAACCGGGCACCTTTTGCCACGAGATTGCGGTCTAAATCGTCAAACAATTCTTCTCCATGCAGTGAGTCTCCAACTTGCATGAATGCGACCACGACCTCACCTTGCCTGGTCATTTTCTTCGATGCTTCAATCAAGACATCTTGTAGTGGTACTCCTACGTTTTCTGTGCCTTCAGTGAGCACTATGATCAGACCGGGCTTCGAATCCGGTTTCCTTGCCTTGAAGTAATCAGTTAAAATCGAGTCCAATGGTTGTCCGATATTTTTCCTCGCGCCAGCGGGTTGATTGCGTGCGAAAAACTCTTTGAGATCCCAGAGAGTAACGTCGTCTCGAACCTGGAATGTGTCATTAAAAAGCACCAGCCTGAATCCATTATCCAGCACTCTGTTAGTTGCCAGATAAAGGTTGTCTACCTGGTGTTTGCACCACATCCATTTGCTCAAGTCGCCAGGGCATCCTGCATGATTGTCTGCCATGGTGGCGCATCGATCAAGCATAATTGTGATGTCGCAACCGGCCAGTGTTCTCAGTTGCTTGTCAAAAGGCGAATCACCAATTGACCATTTGATATTCTTGTTTTCGAATTCGGCTCGCAATCCCTTTACGTCCGTGGCAATCTTTGCCTGGTACTGTCGCCCTTTTCGTTCCAGAGTCAGGGTCAGTAAATTGTCCGACACCGCTGCGTTGAGGACCTTATCACCGGAACGCGCTCCGGAATAAGCGGCGGCACTACCGAGGGAGATATGATCGATTTGTGCGGGGAGCATGTTTTTGCTCAGCTTGATGCCGGCTGATGAGCACAATATGGAGAGATCGTTTATTTCTCCGTAAAGTTTGACGCTTTTGGGTGCCGTTTTCTGCCCCTCAGCTGCTAGAACCTTATCAGTCCAAGAGTGTACGGTGATCGATAGAAACGTTACCATCGCAATTACAATGCGTGTGCGACACATCCTATTTATCTCCAACGGGAGTTGTCAGCTTTTGTCCGCCGGATGGTTTGGCGCCACCTGGTTCTTGCGATGCTGCTGTGGGACCTGCTGAATCTTTCTTATCTCGAGGGGCACCGTGTGACTGTGAATCTTGCCCTGAATCTGATTTGAGGTCTGTTTTGGCTGGATAGCTTATATCGACTTTGGTGTCCGGTTTTTGCTCGCTGGATGGTTTTGTTTCCGGGGGGTCATCCGGTTCATCTTCATCGGTTTCTGCGGGCGGCTGCACCTTGGTTTGCGAGGCCGCTTGTGCCTTTGCCTGAGGGGAAGAGTTGGGCTGAATCGTTTTCATCGGCTCTGCCCGTAAAGGTTTGAGAGATGGTCCCTTGGCGCTGGCTGACTGATCTCGGCTGCCGAAATTCACATAATTGCGAGTGTAAGAATCACTGCCGAGCGGCACAAGTTGAATGGTGCCACTCGGCTTCTTTAGTTGCGAATTCATCTGTCCTGTCGAAATTACCATGCCGCCAACTCGTTCTTTCGCCCCGGCGATTAGTGAATCAACATCTCTGAGATAGCTCTCCTTCAGGTCGTTAAGTCGTTTCTTGGCTCGTTCAGTTGTTTGTGAAATTTCCAGATCCGCAGGACTCAAGTTATTCTGGTCAGATCGCGGAATCTTAGAATTAGACATGTGATAGGCGGTTGTGGATTCCTTGTTGACATATGCAGGATTGCCCGAGACATTGTAGTTAATTTTGATGTGCACCATGTCTCGAATAAGATTGTCTTTTACTTGATGAATCTGTTGATCGAGGCTATCTTGCTTTAACTCTATGCTGTTCTTGAGTTGCAAAAATACTTGCTTGGCGACCCGACGTTCAGAAGGTTGATAGGTGCTGAGTTCCCCGAACACATCCTTTGCCGTGAGAAACTTTGCTGCAATTTGCGCGTTCACCTCGGGACCAAATGGATCATATGGCTTCTCGGGCTGGAAGAGTTCTCCCAATGAACCCAGCGCATTTTTTGTATCGTCAATTTTTTCCTTAGGCACTTCGGGAACTGCCCGTACATCAACTTTGTCGGGTCCGAGCATCCTGTTTTCCCAACGTAGCTGTTTCAGTTGTTCAAATTCAACTTTATTATCTGTTTCGCGCCGAATACGCTCCAGTTCGACCGAATAGTTTGGTGTGCTCTTGGGATTCATGGACTGAAGATCGTCTTCCAGTCGGTGCCAGTGACCATCGACCTTAATTTTGAAGGTCTGTCGCTGGTTGCGAATACGAACAACTGCATCATTGAAGGCTTTATCTACGGCATTGGTGGAACTCAAAGCGTCTCGAGACGCCTCTGCAGCCTTGGGATCCGGTGCCTCTGGTTTAGTTTCCACAGACGGGGCCGACTTGGGCATTGTCGAAAGGGTTTCCAGTGCCGACAACGCCAACTTTGACGCTTCGGTGCCGGGACCACTGCGAATGCACGCAGAGTACATGCGAGCTGCATTCTCATTCTGCTTGGAATGCATGTAACAGTTGCCCAGATAATAGAAGACGGTGGCGTCTTGCGGTACCAGACTCGCTCTTGCGTGGAGAAACCTGAGAGCGTTGGCATAGTCTCCACGCTTGTAGGCCGCTATACCCTGGTTTGCAAGATCCTTAGGGGTTACTTGAGTGATGTCCGCTGCAAGTGTCGGCAGTGCCCCCACAAATGAGCAGACGAGGAAAATTAGCAGTCTCATTTTGCAACCTACCGCGCGGCCCCGCAGCTCATTTCATATGTTTACCACGAAAGTGGCGCCTGTAAACTTCTTGTCTCCCGCGAGGGACATTTATATTGCAACCGTTACAAGGCGGCTGGTTGCCCGCACCTGATTTATAAAAAATGGGTAGTTTGCGGTCCCGCCGGGCAAGAACGCTATTCATTGCTTATCCTGGTAAGACGGCTGGTCGTTTCGTTCTTCCATGCGTCTAATGACGGGTGCAATTCAGGGTGCAACAAATTTGACAGCCAGTACAGACCATCCACTATGCGAAGAGTGGGGCGAGCCAGCGGGTCCTTCTCTGCTTCGGGAAGGAAAAAAATCTTTCCCGCCTTTGAAGCCGGTGTAAGCGTCCACGGCGGTTTCTTCCAAAAGTCTTGATCGTGCGCCTGGTGTGCCATTATCAAGATCTCCGGTTTGCCGGTAATAATCATTTCTAGATTCATGCGCGGATACGCAGCCCTCATTGATTCGGCAATATTAATGGCACCGCAGGTGGTAGCGGTTTCGTGAAGGAAACTGCCAGCGCCCGCAGTGATTAATGGCTCTGGCCAAACACAAAAGAAAACTCTTGGTCGTTGTTTCGCTTTTGATATAATAACCTTGAGTTGAGCCAACGCCTTCTCAAACGTGAGGGCCAGCTTCGATGCCCTGTCTTCCCGTCCGGTAATTTTTCCGAGTTCTCTAAGATTGTTACTGATATCACAGAGATGCTCATTCTTCAGAATGAGTACCTGATACTTTCGGTTTTTAAGGGTCGATTCTATATTTTCTTGTCCGTTCACCAGGAGAATCCAGTTCGGCTTCATCATGGAAATTGTTTCTACTCTGGCATTTACGAAGCTACCTGCCTTCGGTTTACTCTTCGCTTCGGGAGGAAAATCACAAACATCTGAAACTCCGATTAGAAACTTAGAGGCGCCCAGCGAGTAAATAAGTTCGGTGTTTGACGGCGCCAGCGATACCAGTCGCGGCGCGGGGGCGGCTTGACTGCTTTTGTTCTGCTGCGCCGGTTTCTCCTCACCGGTTGCACTGGTGGGACTGCTTACAACGACTGCCACTGTCAGCGCCACGAACCATCCGCGTGACCGGCTCTGACTCATGCTATCCAACTCAATACTTCCTCAATACGATCGTCTACTGTAATCTTTGTTATGGTCAGCGTTTTTTGGAGAAGTTCCTGTTCGTATAGGGTCATTCGTACGATTCTGTCAATCTGTTTGGTGTAGTCGGGATCCGTCCAGCGGAACTCATCTTCGACAGGGACTATTAGCGGCGGAATGTAGATTATGTGTGTGTATTTCAGCGCTTGTTGACTACTCATCCGGTAGACGTTTTCCGTGTCGTAAGTCATCGCAGAACAGATGTTCCACCGCTGCCATAAAATCCAACAATCTACAGCCGATCTGTCCGCTACGAAATTTTGCAGCGTTTCTTCAGTGTCGATCTGGCGTTGCAAAACATCAAGCTTGAATTGTTCCTGGTTCGAAATCTCACCGATACGCTGGAAGCCACGCTCCTTGCATAGAACGCGTGCTAGCTCCGGAATTAGCGGGAGTTCCAGGCGATGGGCGAGTTGTTGTGCGAGCGTTGTTTTGCCGACGCCGCTGGCGCCTGTGAGAGTAATTCTCATTGTTTAACCAATTGGGATCGGGCAGGAATCCGCGCATCAGTATAACGGTTCGAGTACCCCGTGAGAATGCCAAGGTTCGTGACATTCAGCGACGCAACTCGATGGAGGACAAGCC